>JAUWFF010000332.1 GCA_030607105.1 Filomicrobium sp. | reverse complement strand
CGATTGATTTGGCCACTAATTTGGCGTGACAGTTCCCGGTCGAGCAGATCGAAGAAAGGCTTCGGCCTTGCGGGCGGTAGATCGCCCTGCGGTAGAACGGACATCTGCAAATTGAGCTTGTCTCGCGCCATGGTGATGAGACGGCTGTATCCGTCGTCGTATGGGTAGTCCTCGTAAACGGAAATGAGGGCTGCAAGATCGCGGGCTGTTGCTTCCGAAAGCCGGGAGGTAACGGCCTGCCAATGGCGCTCCATGAAGACGAACGCAACAACGCCTTCAAGTACTACGATCGGTGCGATGATGATGATGAGTGCGCGTGCGTATAGGCCTTTGGGCAGGAGATCGGCAATGAACCGCATGCCTTCAAGGTGAACGGTTCGCAAACCGTGCAATAGGGTGGTGAGCAGCCGGCGAGCGCTGTGCCGCGGGCGCGGAGCTGCTGCATAAGGGCTTTGAATTGCCATCGTGCGTGGTTGGCCCTGATTGACTATCGGGTCCCGTCTCCTGAGCCGTTGCGGCACGTCTTTCAGTCGACGTATAAAATGTAGCCCTTGCCGCGGACGGTCTGAAGATAGACCGGATTGGAGGGGTCTGTCTCTATTTTACGACGAAGGCGGTTGATTTGAACATCGATGGCGCGCTCGCTACCGGTGGAGTCGTCGCTGGAAAGTTCATAGCGCGGGATCGGCTGGCCGGGTTTGCCGGCGAATTGCCGCAGCAGCTCGCGCTCCCTTTCGGTTAGTTTGATTGTTTCATCGCCGCGCTTCAGCTCACCACGAACGATGTGGAAGATGAAGCCCCCCATCCTGATCTCCTCGCTGTTGCCGTTGGCGGCCTGGCCACGGCGTAATATATTGCGGAGGCGGAGTAGAAGTTCGCGGGGCTCGAATGGCTTGTGGATATAATCTTCAACACCGGCTTCGAGCCCGACGACGCGTTGTTCTGGATCGGTTCTGGCGGTGAGCATACACACTGGAACGTCGATTTGGTTGGCGAGTTCGCGAGCAAGGTCGATACCGCTTTCTCCGGGCATCATCCAGTCGAGTAGTATTAGGTCGAAGGCCAGGCCGCGCATTGATGCGCGTGCGGTGGCGGCGTCAGAGGCGGTGGTAACCCGATACCCGTTCTGGACTAGATAGCGCGCGAGAAGGTCTCGGATGCGCTGGTCGTCGTCCACGACAAGGATATGCGGTGCATCATCGGGAAGGGCATCGTGGTTTGCTGCCGGGGCATTGGTCATTTCAGCAAGCCTCCCTAGTCTTGTTGTCTTGCGCGCCGTTCTGCAAGGACGGTGCGCGGTCGATCATACGCGCAACATTTGACCGTTGCTCTTCGCCAATCATGGCGAAAAGAAAGCGCCGCAATGTTTCGTCGGCGTGTGGGCCAGCACTTGCCAGTGCCTTGCGAATCCGCGCCATCTGCAACTCGGCGAGCTGATTGGTAAGGCTTATGCCCTTTTCTGTCACGAACAGATGGCGTTCCCGGCGATCCGTGCGGCCGGCTTCCTGCTCGATGTAGCCTTCGTCGACGAGTTGTTTGAGCACGCGGGCAAGTGACTGCTTGGTGATGCGTAGAATATCAAGCAAATCTGCCACGCGCAGCCCAGGATTGCGGCTGACAAAATGCAGCACCCGGTGGTGCGCGCGCCCGAAGCCATAGCGCTCCAGTATTGTGTCCGGGTCGCCGATGAAGTCCCGATAGGCGAAAAACAGGAGCTCCATGCATGTGAGCAGCAACTCGCGATCGGGCTGTTCAGCCGAGCTTGAGACGTCGTTTGACGTCGCGTGAGGATGGGGGGAAGGCTCCGATATCATTGGGCGCTTTGATCCCTGTATTTTACGTCAGCCATGTTGACATACTTTTTGCTGGTTGTTAATTCTCAGCAAGTGTTTTCTGGCACAGCGGCCAGCAGAGATCGCAAGCCCGATTCATCCTGCGGTCAAATTCTTATATTTGTCAAAGTGTTGCTTTTGGAGCAGGCTGGAGCCTGGTTCTGCAACGATTTGACCACGCGACTAATCGCGGCGCAGCGGCACTTGCAGAGGATATGTCATGGCTAGCGTGGCTCCTTATGACGATCGCGACGGTTGGATTTGGTATGACGGTGAATTGGTTGAATGGCGGGAAGCCAAGCATCATTTCCTGACCCACGCACTGCACTACGGGGGGGCGGTTTTTGAGGGTGAACGCTGCTATGGCGGTGAGATCTTCAAACTTGAGGAACACACCGAACGCCTGTTGGAAGGCGCTCAGATTATCGATTTCGAGATTCCCTATTCAGCTGAGGAGATCAATGAGGCCTGCCGGAAGGTTGTGAGGGCCAATGGGCTCGTTGATGCCTACGTGCGGCCAATGGCGTGGCGCGGTAGCGAACAAATGGGGGTCTCAGCCCGGGAGAACCGCATTCACCTGGCGATCGCGGCCTGGGATTGGGGCTCCTATTTCCCGATCGGCGAGCGTCTGAAGGGGCTTCGCCTGACCTTCGCGCAGTATCGCCGACCGGACCCTGCAACGGCGCCCTGCAAGGCCAAGGCCGCCGGGCTCTACATGATTTGCACGATTGAAAAACACCGTGCCGAGCGGGCCGGCTACGCCGATGCACTGATGCTTGATTATCGGGGGCGGGTGGCAGAGTGCACGGGAGCCAACATCTTCTTCATCAAAGACGGTGTTCTGCACACACCAATTCCGGACTGCTTCCTCGACGGCATTACGCGGAGAACGGTCATCGAACTGGCCAAGGCGCGGGGTTACGATGTCGTTGAGCGTGTCATTATGCCAGATGAACTTGGTGATTTCACAGAATGCTTCATTACCGGGACCGCGGCTGAAGTTACGCCAGTGGCAGAAATTGGCGAGTACAGGTTCACCCCAGGTATCATAAGCGAGACGCTTATGAAGGATTACATGGAACTCGTTCAGCCGAAGTCCCAGGCTGCTGCGGAGTAATCTCTCGTTTCAGTACGCAGAATAGGACGGGAGGCGTTGCTGCGAGGGCACGCGATTGTCTAACGTCCACCATAATGGGCCGGAGTGGTTGAACATCTCAGCAGGCTAGCCGAGTTTGGTCTCGGTTGTTTCTGTCTGGAGAAGTGCGATGCGCATCTTGGCTTTGATTTTGGTCTTGATG
>JAUWFF010000064.1 GCA_030607105.1 Filomicrobium sp. | reverse complement strand
CATTCGTCTCATTGAAAAGACCGGCGGCCGCTCGGGCCACTACCGTGCCGATGCTGAGCCGCAACCATGAAAAGCGCACTGACGGTCGACGAAGCTTTGGCCCGCATTCTGGCAGGCACCGAACCGACACCCCGCGAGGAGGTCGGGCTGCTCGAAGCCGCCAACAGGACGCTCGCCGAACCGCTCACCGCGCGCCTCACCCAGCCCCCTTATGATGCCTCCGCCATGGATGGCTATGCTGTACGCCTTGACGACGTTAGCAGCCTGCCAGCCACCCTAGATATCATCGGAACTGCCGCCGCCGGACATCCTTTTACAGGCACCGTTACCCACGGTCAGGCCGTGCGCATCTTCACTGGCGCTCCGCTACCTTCTGGTTCTGATGCTGTGGTCATCCAGGAGAACACCGAACGCGATGGCAACACCGTTCGCATCAACGAAGGTACTCCCGATCCCGGCCATGTCCGTCCAAGTGGCGGTGATTTCTCAAAGGGTCAACAGGTCATCGACGCCGGAACTCAACTGCTGCCGCGCCACATCGCACTAGCGGCCGCAATGGGTCACAGCAAACTCACGGTGCATCGCAAGCCGGTGGCCGCAATTCTTGCCACGGGCGACGAACTCGTGGAGCCTGGCGCATCGCCGGGGCCCGGCCAGATCGTCGCCTCGAACAGCTACGCTCTCGCGTCGATGGTCAAATCTGCCGGCGGCAGCCCGCGCCTCCTGGGGATCGCCAGCGACACCCTGGAAGAGCTGCGGCACAAACTGGAACAGGCCGCTGACGCGGATGTCGTTGTTACCATTGGCGGCGCATCCGTAGGTGAACATGACCTGGTCGGAAAAGCCCTCACCAACTCCGGCTTCGAGCTTGATTTCTGGAAAATTGCCATGCGCCCCGGTAAGCCGCTCATGTTCGCCCAGCGCCTGCATCAGCGTGCGGTTGGCGTTCCCGGCAATCCGGTCTCCGCCATTGTATGCGCCCACATCTTTGTCCAGCCGCTCATTGCCAGCCTAAGTGGCCGCCGCCCCGGCGAAACAAATACCCTCGAAGCGCACCTAACCGCGCCACTCGACGGAAACGGACCACGCCAGCATTACATGCGCGCCAGCCTCGTACGCACAGCCGACGGAGATGTCGTTACGCCCGCCGAAAGCCAGGACAGTTCGCTTCTATCTGTGCTGGCCAGTTCGAATGCCTTGATCGTCCGTCCCCCTGGCGCCGCCGCATTGGTTGCTGGTGAGAAAGTCACAGTCCTGCCAATAGGTTTTTGAATGTGTTGCATAGGGTTGCGGAACGCCTCATGAACAGTTATGGTACGTTCATGGTTTGTGCAATGAAGCCTGCTTAGGCAAACCGGCAGCAAGGAGCACGAGGCCGCAATGCTGACACAGAAGCAAAAGGATCTCTTGCTGTTCATTCATGAACGGCTGCAGAAGACTGGCGTCCCTCCCTCCTTTGACGAAATGAAGAACGCCCTCGAACTCAAGTCAAAGTCAGGCATCCATCGCTTGATAACCGCCCTTGTCGAGCGCGGGTTCATTCGCCGCCTGCCCCACCGTGCCCGCGCCATCGAAGTGATAAAACTGCCGGAAGGCAGCGAGGTCCCGGCGCTCCAGCTTGGTGGTGAGGCTAGCAGTGGGATCGAGCGCAAACTGACCCCAATGCCTGCAGCGCCAATGCCTGAACCCAGCATTCTCCAATCTCAGTCCATCCCTGTGCCAGTGATGGGCCGCATCGCTGCAGGTACGCCGATCAGCGCAATCCAAGACCATACCCACGACATTGACTGTCCGCCCGATCTGCTATCAGGCGGCGAGCATTTCGCCCTCGAAGTTCGCGGCGATTCAATGATCGAGGCTGGCATTCACGATGGCGACACGGTTATCGTTCGGCGCGCTGACACGGCACAAAATGGGGACATCGTCGTTGCACTTGTCGAAAAGGAAGAGGCAACTTTGAAGCGCCTTCGCAAGAAGGGCGCCTCCATTGCCCTAGAAGCAGCAAACCCCGCCTATGAAACACGGGTGTTCAGCCCTGACCAGGTCGATATTCAAGGTCGGCTCGTAGGCTTGATCCGGCGCTACTAGCAGGCCCCAACCACAACCAATCTAATGAACCGCGCGTGACCACGGCCGGCGACCCAAGGTCTCTGTCACGATCGTACTGCGACACGACCCATCTGCACCAATGAAGATCGCGAGTGTCCCCTGAATTAAGCTTCGCGCACGGTCCATGATAAAGCTCGGCTTCCGGCACGGCAGCCGCTAATCGACCTTTGAAATCAGGATGTAGGCCCGTAAACAATCTTTGCGCAGTGCAGCTGGATGACGCGAGACACCGATCACCACCGGTTGCGATTTCCCACATATCCAACGCCATCACATTTGAGAGCCCCATCCAGCCCGCCCTCACCAACCTCACGGTAATCCCCCTTGCGCGCCAGCCATTGCGACAGCTCGTGCTTGGAGGACCCCGACTTCAACCCGAATAGCTTGCCAGCTCCATCCCGCAAGACAACAAACCGCCGCTTATCGCCTATCAAAAAACCCGGACGCCCCCACAGAGATTGCAACAAGACCCAAAAGCCGCCAATGGTGGAGCAACAGACAATGCCAGAGACCGTCCGCAACCATCGGCACAACTGAAAGTAATCGATATCGCCGGCACACGGCTCACCGCCCCCTCAAGGCTCGCCACATCCACGTGCGCCATTATCTCAAGCCCCGACACCCTCAATACAAGCGCCATAGCCTCCGGCCCGAAAGGCATCAAAACCAGCGTCGCCAACAACGCCGGCATCTCAAAAAAGTTGCAGATAGAAGCTTCAAAAAATTTGGCAGCGAGGAAAAATGTTGTGCCTGGTGAAATTGATAAGTCCTAAGTGGCGCCTCCGCCAGCAGTGACCTTCCCTCCTACGTCTCTGAGTCGCTAAGGTCTCCCGGCATCGCGTGGCCTTGCTTCTAAACAGCTACCCCCACGCATGCTACATCGCCTCGATTGCGAAATCAGCGGCCGCATGCGTGCAGCGGCTCAACCAGACGGGACCTGCTGCCATGACACAAAACAATGCCCCCAATGACAACGTCGTCGTCCGCTTTGCCCCGTCGCCAACGGGATTCTTGCACATCGGCGGTGCCCGCACCGCCCTTTTCAACTGGCTCTATGCCAAGGCAAAAGGCGGCAAGTTTGTTCTTCGCATCGAGGATACCGACCGTGAACGCAACTCCGCAGAAGCCGTCGAAGCGATCCTTGATGGCCTTCGCTGGCTGGAACTGAACTGGGATGGAGACCCCGTCTCCCAATATAACCGCGCTGATCGCCATCGTCAGGTCGCTGACGAGCTGCTTGCCACCGGCAACGCGTATCGTTGCTACCTCACACAGCCGGAACTCGCCGCCATGCGCGAGGCCGCCGAGGAAGAAAAGCGCTCGTTCAGGGTTGTCTCTCCGTGGCGCGACCGTGATCCAAGCGAGGCCCCGGAAGACGCCCCCTTCGTAATCCGATTGCGCGCCCCCAAAGAGGGCCAGACCATTATCAAAGATCACGTCCAAGGCGAAGTCACCTACGCCAACAAGGATCTCGATGACCTCATCATCCTGCGCTCTGATGGCTCCCCGACGTACAATCTCGCGGTCGTCGTCGATGACCACGATATGGGCGTCACGCATGTCATCCGCGGTGTTGATCACCTCACCAACGCCGCCCGCCAGACACAGATCTACCAATTGATGGGTTGGCAGGTCCCTCGCTGGGCGCACGTCCCCCTAATCCACGGATCCGACGGTGCCAAGCTCTCCAAGCGTCACGGCGCACTCCGCGCCGAAGCCTACCGCGAATTGGGATACTTACCCGTCGCAATGCGCAACTACCTCGTCCGTCTGGGCTGGAGCCACGGAGATGATGAGGTTTTCTCCACCGACCAACTGGTCGAATGGTTCGAAATCGACGCCATCAACAAGGCGCCGGCACGCTTCGATATCCAAAAACTCGAAGCCATAAACGCTCACTGGATTCGCAACAGCGATGATGATGAATTGTTCCGCCGCATCGAAGCTCTTCTGCCTTACATACCTGAAGGCCAGCGGATCTTGAAGGCATTTGCCGCCGGCGCAGCCGACAAGCTGCGCGCATTCATTCCCGCTATGAAGGAGCGCTCCAAAACGCTTCTCGATTTCCTTGAAGGCGCAAAATTCCTTTGGGCGGAACATCCACTGGTCTATGACGACAAAGCCGCCAAACTGCTGGATGGCCCAACACGGGAGTTACTCGGCAAGCTAGCGCTCAATCTCCAGGAACTTCCCGACTGGGCCGCCGAGCCCCTCGAAGCCGAGATCCGTGATTTCGCGGAGACTGAAGGTCTAAAACTTGGCAAAATCGCCCAGCCTTTGCGCGCCGCACTAACCGGCACCACGGTATCGCCGTCAATTTTCGACGTCATGGCGGTTCTCGGCAAAGACGAGACTTTGGAACGATTGAAACAAGCTACGGCCACATAGAGATGGCGGCTGCGAGCCCTCCGGCGGCGCCAGGCAGCATCCAAACCGCCTAAACTTTGGGCATTAACCACCCCTCGTTCACCGACGAAACCAAGCCCGCAGGCACGTGTCTATCTGCGACGGCGCCTGGCAATACCCGTAAATTTATGCCCAGGAAACAATAATTTCCGGGCAAGTCTTTCCGCACTGCACAATTTGCCGTAAACACGCAGTCCGACATCCACGCGAGACCCACGATACCCTGCCAACGGTTATCTTGTCGCAGGTGCGAATGTCAGCTACCACGCCCCATTATCCGCGTCGGTCTGTCAGAGATGGCCACCACGACACCGGCCTCCGCGACGCATCTCAGTCACGTTTCGAAAGGGAACCGCCCGATGAATTCTCATGACACCGGCTCCGGCACTTCCCCCATGGCCACCATTCGGGTCAAGGACTCCGCCATCAACATGCCCGTCCGCTCAGGCACGCTCGGGCCAGACGTGATTGATGTCGGCAAACTCTATAAAGAATCGGGCTGTTTCAACTACGACCCAGGCTTTACCTCGACGGCAAACTGCTCATCGAAAATAACCTACATCGATGGCGACAAAGGCATACTGCTGCATCGCGGCTACCCTATTGACCAACTCGCTGAGGAATCGAACTTCATCGAGGTCTGTTACCTTTTATTATACGGAGACCTGCCGACCCAGCGCGAATACGACGAATTCGAAGAAGCCATCACCAATCACACGATGCTTCACGAGCAGATGACGCGTTTTTATACGGGCTTCCGGCGTGACGCCCATCCGATGGCTGTGATGTGTGGCGTCGTCGGCGCGCTGTCGGCATTCTATCACGACTCCACTGACATCAACGACCCTTGGCAACGTACTGTCGCCGCCCGCCGCCTCATCGCCAAGATGCCGACCATCGCCGCCATGGCCTACAAGTACTCCGTTGGCCAGCCGTTCATCTACCCACGCAACGACTTGGATTACACCAGCAATTTCCTGCAAATGTGCTTCGCAGTCCCGTGCGAACCTTTCACCGTCAATCCCGTCATAGCCCGCGCCCTAGACCGCATTTTTATTTTGCACGCAGACCACGAACAAAACGCCTCGACGTCCACCGTACGCTTGGCCGGCTCCTCTGGCGCCAATCCATTTGCCTGCATCGCCGCGGGCATCGCCTGCCTGTGGGGCCCGGCCCACGGCGGCGCCAACGAAGCGGCACTCAATATGCTTCAGGAAATCGGAACCGTCGATCGCATTCCCGAGTACGTCGAGAAGGCTAAGGACAAAACATCCGGCTTCCGCCTGATGGGCTTCGGCCACCGGGTCTACAAGAACTATGACCCGCGCGCGAAGGTTATGCAGTCAACCTGCCACGAGGTTCTGGACGCCCTCGGCATTCGTGATGAGCCATTGCTCAAAGTTGCTATGGAGCTTGAGCGCATCGCGCGGGAAGACGAGTACTTTGTTGAAAAGAAACTCTACCCTAACATTGACTTCTATTCCGGCATCACGCTCCGGGCCATCGGCTTCCCCGTCGAGATGTTCACAGTCCTTTTCGCCGTCGCACGCACCGTCGGATGGGTCGCCCAGTGGAAGGAAATGATAGAGGATCCAGAGCAGCGCATCGGCCGTCCGCGCCAGCTCTACATTGGTGACGCTCAACGCGCCTTCGTCCCTCGTTCCGAGCGCGGATAAGCCCGGCTCTTGACGATAGATGAGAGCAATTCAAATCAAGCACGGCCGGTAGGAATCCGGCGGTTTTTTAAGATTGTCGCGAAGGAGACCATAACGCTATTGCGACAGCCTCAATTTTCGACTTCTTCGGATTAATCGACCTCAGAGCTATCCGGAAAGCACCCGACGTATGCTGAGTCGATCTCCCTATCGAGCAGAGTTTCCAAGGCTGACTTCAGCCAGGAATCTTCTTCCGTTTGCATGACCGGAATCTCATTTTCCGAAATCGACCGGACCGTCTTCAGACGATAGAAGTTTTCGCCAGCTCATCGCGGTAATTCTTGGCGATTTATCCCCAGCTCACCCGATGATACAGAGCTCCGGAATTGGGGCGCCAATCATCCGTTCGAATAACCTTTCACCGACTGCGCTTTCTTTCTTCGGCAACCGCCAACGAAGTATTCCTTTCTAGAACTAACCCCTTCGAGAATTTGCCATTCACATCCATGCCGCTACTTGCGGCGAAAAGCACAAGAAGCCCGTAACCTTGAATGATACTCCTCATGAATCA
>JAUWFF010000375.1 GCA_030607105.1 Filomicrobium sp. | reverse complement strand
CATACTCGGCATGGTTGCGGCCTCCGCGGCCTTGACCTTGTCAGGGGTTCCTTTCCTTGGGCCCATCGGAGCTGCCCGCGTCGGTTACATCGAAGGTGAATTCGTCTTGAATCCGATGGTTGACGAGATGCAGGAAAGCGCACTCGATCTAGTCGTCGCCGGCACCGAAGACGCCGTCATGATGGTTGAATCCGAAGCCCAGGAGCTCTCCGAGGACACCATGCTCGGGGCGGTGATGTTCGGCCAGCGCCACTTCCAGCCCGTTGTTCAGGCAATCATCAAGCTCGCGGAGACGGCGGCCAAGGAACCCTGGGACGTTTCACTTCCAGACAAGGAAAAGTACCTGGAGAAAGTGCGGGCCATCGCCGCTGATGGGCTCGCCGAGGCCTTCAAGATTCCCGAGAAGCAGAAGCGGAACCAGCTGGTCAGCGAAATCAAGGAGAAGGTGCACTCTGAGATCGAGCTTCCCAGCGATGATCCAGCCGAGCAGTCGCTGCTGGCAGGCACCTTCAAGTCCGTCGAAGCTGACATCATGCGTTCCTCGGTTGTCAAAACCGGTCAGCGCATCGATGGACGCGACCTCAAAACCGTTCGCCCGATCATTGGTGAAGTGCAGGTCCTGCCGCGCACACACGGCTCCGCGCTCTTCACGCGCGGTGAGACCCAGGCCCTCGTCGTGGCTACGCTTGGAACGGGCGAGGATGAACAGTTCGTCGACTCGCTTGAAGGAACGAAGAAGGAGCGCTTCATGCTCCATTACAACTTCCCGCCTTACTCCGTCGGCGAGACCGGCCGCATGAGTGGCCCGGGTCGCCGCGAAATCGGCCACTGCAAGCTTGCCTGGCGTGCGGTGCATCCGCTGATGCCCTCAAGCGATGAGTTTCCCTACACGATCCGAGTTGTTTCCGAGATCACCGAGTCGAACGGCTCTTCGTCCATGGCTACCGTCTGCGGCACCTCTTTGGCGTTGATGGACGCCGGCGTGCCGCTGAAAGCTCCGGTTGCCGGCATCGCCATGGGGCTCATCAAGGAAGGCAACGACTTCGCCGTCTTGTCCGACATCCTGGGTGATGAGGATCACCTCGGCGACATGGACTTCAAGGTCGCGGGCACCGAAAATGGTGTCACGTCGCTGCAGATGGACATCAAGATCACTGGCATCACCGAAGAGATCATGCGCATTGCCCTCGACCAGGCCAAGGATGGGCGTCTGCACATCTTGAACGAGATGTCCAAATCCCTGACGGGCGCGCGCACCGATCTCGGCGAATACGCGCCACGTATTGAAACGATCAAGATTCCAACCGACAAGATCCGTGAAGTCATCGGTACCGGAGGGTCGGTCATCCGATCGATAGTTGAGGAATCTGGTGCGAAGATCGACATTGCCGACGACGGTACGATCAAAGTCGCCGCCGCCAAACGCGAGTCGATCGAGGAAGCCAAGCGTCGCATCCTGGAGATCACCTCCGAACCGGAAGTCGGAGTCGTATATCGGGGCAAGGTCGTCAAGATCGTGGACTTTGGCGCCTTTGTGAACTTCTTCGGTGCCCGTGACGGTCTGGTACATATTTCCCAGCTGAACCAGGGCCGCCCGGCCACGGTCGACGAAGTCGTGAAGGAAGGCCAGGAAGTTTACGTCAAGCTGCTGGGCTTCGATGACCGCGGCAAGACACGGCTTTCGATGAAGGTCGTTAATCAAGAAACCGGCGAGGAAATCCCCCGCGAGGAAGGCGAAGCCGAAGACCAAGGCGGCGGTGGTCGCCCAGGTGGTGGACGCCGCGACCGACGTCCGCGCCGCGACCGCGATTGATCCGCGCGAACACGACCAAGGTAAAAAAGCAAGGGGCCGCGCCGGTGACAGCCGCGCGGCCCTTTGCCATGGAATTAGATGTCCCGCGTGGCGCGGTCTACTTGCAGTTAACGGTGACTGTGAAAGACCAGGAGTTATTGGCTTCGTTGGATTCTTCAACAAGATTGTAAGGATCAACGGCGGCAAACACCCTCACCTTCGTCTCACCGTGTGCGCCTGTTCCCAGGCCGCCCGTGAAACCAGCCTTCTTATAGAGGCGCACCTCCTGGCTCGGGGTCATCCTGCCCGTGCGCAGCTCGCCAATGCTTTCCTGAAATTCTCGTATCGCCGCCAGCGTGTTTCGGCCCAGTTGCGAATCGACACCCTGCGGGTCGAAGCCGATTTCCAGGAGTGCCTGCTGAATGTTCCGGATGCGCTCTGGATCCTTGGCATAGCTGCCACCCGTGTTAGGCTTGAAGGCGGTCTCGACCGGGTTGAAGTTCCGGCCCCGCTTAACGACTCCTTCGCCCAAACTGAATGCGATCCCCTGCTGGTCATATGGCTCCAGTTTTTGGCGCTCGGGCCGCTTGTCGATCATGTCGATGCTCTCAGGGACGTAGACGACCAGCATGGACCGCGTCAGCCGCTCGGCGACGTTCACCTGGGCGATATGCTCTCCCTGGTTCTTGATGGCGATTCGGCCTGTAGCAATCGGCTCGTCGACCGAACATCCGCCGGCCAAAACATACGAATCCTTGGTATTGATAACTAGGTCTGGCAACGCGTTTGCCGCCGTTGCCGTCATAGTAAGAGTTGCAGCCAGCACCCCCGACAGCGCTGCAATCCGTGCATTGATCGTCCGCATATAACTTCTCCCCACTTTTCCAGCGCCCCATCCTCGATGGTATTGGGCGGTCCTTTTCCCCAACTCTCCAGCCCGATTCCAAGAAGCCGATAAAGCGATCGTTCTGGTCCGGTC
>JAUWFF010000260.1 GCA_030607105.1 Filomicrobium sp. | reverse complement strand
GTACATGCCCAAGGTGGGTTCGCGCGGGCTGGATATGATGTATCGGACGGCGACAATCCAGGCCAACCTGGACTTCTCCGACGAAGCCGATATGACTCAAAAGCTGCGGATTTCGCTGGCGCTACAACCTATTGCGACAGCTCTATTTGCCTCTTCACCGTTCACCGAGGGGCAGCCAAATGGTTTCAAATCCATGCGCAGCGAGGTCTGGCGGGATACCGATGCGGATCGCACCGGTATGCTGCCGTTCGTATTTGAGCACGGCATGGGATACGAGCGCTTGGTCGACTACGCGCTCGATGTTCCAATGTACTTCGTCTATCGGGACGGCAATTACATCGATGCGGCCGGGGCCTCGTTTCGTGACTTCCTGGCCGGGAAGCTTCCCGGGCTGGAAGGTGTTCTGCCGACGATGGAAGACTGGTCGGATCATATGACGACCTTGTTTCCAGAAGTGCGGGTCAAGCGGGTCATGGAGATGCGTGGTGCTGACGGTGGACGTGCTGAAATGATCAATGCGCTGCCGGCGCTCTGGGCTGGCTTGCTTTACAATACCGCAGCGCAGGATGCGGCCTGGGACCTGGTTAGGGATTGGGACGAGGAAGAGCGCCAGGCTCTGCGTGATGTGGTTCCCCGGTTGGCGTTGCAAACGCCTTTCCGAGACGGGACGGTGCAGGACATCGCGCGGCGGGTTTTAGAGATCGCGGCCGCGGGGCTCAAGGCGCGTGGACGCATGAATTCGGCGGGTGATGACGAGCGGACGTTTCTTTCGCCGCTTGAGGAGATCGCCGACAGCGGCATTACCAATGCCGACCTGTATCTGGAGAAATTCCACGGAGCCTGGGGTGGGCGAATCGCGCCGATCTTCGCCGAAGCGGCGATTTGAGCAATTCGTGGTAAGGTATTTTGTTGAGATCAGGAATTCCTGGTTCAGAACTCGTTCATGAAGTGCGGTTTATACATGCTATCCAGGGAGAGGTGCCGGGCCCCTTGGGAGCCGGCCGGCGCCGTTTTCCAGTCTTGACCGACTGTCGCGGTTTCGGTGGAGGGATGCTTGAAACGCCGATCGTTGATACTGACAGGCATAGTTTTGATACTCCCGGCAGGCCTCGTATCCGCAGATGGCGGGGTGGTGAAGCCGTTTGAGGTCGCGAATGCCTGTGCGGCTAAGTGCCGAGGGGCACATAATCAGTGTCGGATCCGTAGTCGCGGCAGCCCAAGATGTGATCGTCAATTGCAGGACTGTCTGCGGCGCTGCTTGCGCCGCTGAGGGCGGAACGCTCTAGAGTTCCGAGCTCACCAAGGCGAGCAGGCGCCGGGGGCCGTGGGCGCCGATGACGATGCGCCCGCCTATGTCGGCAGTGCGCGAAGGTCCAGATATCAGATTGAGCGTTCTCGGCATCGCTGCTGCTCCCACTTCGGCGCGCAGCAATGCAAAGGTGTCTTCGTAGGTCGCGACAATCTGACCGCGCGGCACGATGATGATATGCGTGTCCGGCAGAAATCCCAGTGTCACTGGGTTTGCAGGTCCCGAGAGCAATGCCATGGTTCCCGTTTCGGCGATGCCTGTGAAGGCGCAGGACAGGCCAGTGGAATCGTTCGGGGTGGCGGGGCCGGTTTCAATTTCAAATTCCGGCAGTGCGGTGAAACCCAGATCGGCGAGGCGGGCATCACTGCCATGACGCAGTCTGAGCGGCTGGTTGTTGGCGCGCAGGTAATCAGCAATCGCCGCTGGGATTTCCGAGGGGCGGGCCACCTCCTTGACGGTTGCCAATTGGCGCTCGAGTTCTTCAATGAAGCAGGCGACGAGGTCCGTATTCGGCGCGGCGACTCGTCGTGGCGCCGTCGCACGCGGCAAATCCCAGAGGCGGGCGGCGACCGTGTTTTGTCGTAGCTTGTCATCCGTGGAGACGTCGAGGGCGTTTCGGATCTTGCCGAGGATATCTGCTCTGCTCATGGTGCCTCCGAACTATTTCCCTGAGAGGCGGCCGCTTTCTGGCGCTCGGCCCAAATCTGCTGAAAGGTCCTTCCTTGGGGTGCGGGGAGGTCACGGCCAGCGGTCCAGCCGCCGGCAAAAGGTAACCAGGTAAACGCTCCGTGCTTGCCGGCGCTAAACCGCATTGCGCCGACCATAAACCGGGACAGGCGATGATAGGCAGAAGGCCATTGTGCGAGGGTCGCCCAACCGCGCAGGGCCCATCGGGTGAGCACCGGTGTTTCACCCTCCTCAAACTCAATCTCACGCCAGCGGCGCATGAGTTTCGGTAGGGGGATGCGCATCGGGCAGACCGCTTCGCATCGTCCGCAGAACGTTGAAGCGTTGGCGAGTGTACCGGCTTCCTTGACACCAATCAGGCCGGGGTTAAGCGCAGCGCCGATCGGGCCAGGGTAAACCCAGCCGTAGGCATGCCCGCCGACGGCGTTGTAAACCGGGCAATGGTTCATGTAGGCGCCACAGCGAATGCAGCGCAAGACTTCCCGAAACTCGGATCCAAGCAGCTCGCTGCGTCCGTTATCGAGCAGAATGACGTGATAGGCCTCTGGCCCATCGGGATCATCGGCGCGGCGGGGGCCGGTGGAGAACGTCGTATAGGAGGTGAATTCCTGTCCGGTTGCGGACCGCGCGAGAAGACGCAGGAGGGCTGAAGCATCGTTAAGCGTGGGGACAACCTTGTCGATCGCCGCGATGACAACGTGCACCTTTGGCAGAGATTGGGTGAGGTCGCCGTTGCCTTCATTTGTGACAATGATCGATGAACCAGTCTCGGCGATGAGGAAGTTAGCGCCGGTGATTCCGACGTCCGCCGATAGAAACTTTTCGCGCAGGATCTGGCGGGCCTCATCGACCAGTTCGGCGGGTTCATCAAGGCGGCGGTTCTTGGGAAGGTGCTGATGCTGCCGGCGGAAATCACCTTCGACCTGACCTTGAATGAGATGTATGGCGGGCGCGATAATGTGGCTTGGTGTCTCGTCCCGGAGCTGCAGGATGTATTCGCCAAGATCGGTTTCAATGACTTCAAGACCGGCCGTCTGCAGGTGAGCATTAAGGCCGATCTCCTCGGAGACCATCGATTTGCCCTTGGTGATGGATTTGGCATCGGCTGCCTTGCAGATGCGCAGGATCGCTGCGCACGCATCTTCAGCGGTTTCGGCCCAATGCACGTGCCCGCCGGCCGCGATCACTCGGGCCTCGTAGCGCTCCAAATAGAGATCGAGGTGATCGAGGCAATGATTGCGTAAGTCACGGCCGTAATCGCGCAGCGCCTCGAATTCCGGCAGGCGATCACGGGCGGCAGCGCGCTGGGCAACAAGCCCCGTCGGCAGACCTGACAGCGCTTCCTGAAGTTGATGGTCGGAAAGAGCGGTGCGCGCGTTTTTCTTGAACTGGTGACTGGTCGGTTGCATTGGGGCAGGCTGGCCTAGGGACGCCATCGTCGCAAGCGCTATCTGTGTTTCTGCCCTTGTCGAAAAACGTCAATTTCCATTCAGCATACCGAAGATCTCGTCCTTCAAGGCGAGCCTTTTTTTCTTCAGGTCTTCGAATGCTTCGTCACCGATGTTGATACCGGCCGCTTCGACCCGGTGAATTTCGCGGTTGAGACTGTGATACTCGTCCGCGAGCCGAGCGAAATGCGCGTTGGATATCTTAAGGTC
>JAUWFF010000068.1 GCA_030607105.1 Filomicrobium sp. | reverse complement strand
GAGCAAGAGCTGTAATTTCGGCCATGAGAGCTTCTGCATGTTTTTTGTCGGCGTGTTGCTTAGCTTTCATTGCTGCAAGCATCACCGCGTGGTGTTTCTTGAGGCGCTCGACATAGTCTTCCTGTGATGGCTTCACGCGCTGCGTCAAGAAGTAGTCTGAAATCGTCGAGATGATCTTCTGGGCATGCGATTCCTTGTTCATGACCCACCTCACCGTCTGATTGACCGATTGAGGATCGGTTTTGCCCTGCAGTTCAGCCATTTCAGTGGTGGCCTTATCAACAGTCACCGCATCTTCCATCATCGCTTTTACGCGAGCGTTGTCGTCAAAGATGCCGCAAGGGACCTGGCAGTGTGCTTGGGCGGACTGCACGCCGAGCACTAGTACCAACGCTATTAGAACCGCTAGCGGAGAAAGATTTTTTGAAAGTTTCATGTCACATTCCATGGTTGGGGCTGAGGCGAAGCAGCGATGAACTTTTCGGCTTTGCGCGCACTTTAGGGTAAGGTTAGCAAAGGCCTGAGAAAGAAAGCTAAGCGTTGTCACGCCAATGACAATACGACGCAGCGCACCGAGCAGATTAGCGAGCTTTGCCACCTTTGCTGCGCTGAGGTTGTGGTCGGCCCTGAATCGAATTGAGCCGAGCTGCAGCACGTCCACCCCCTAGCTGGCGGGTAGCGTAAATGGGCGGCTCAATTCCCACCGATGACCAAGCGGGCAGGACCTGCGGCATACAGTCGTTAGAGGAGCCGCGGTCGGCTTAGTCACGCGCTTCGCCTAGTTCTGCAATGGCTGGTAAGTCTGGGGAACGGGAAGCTGGACATTCGTATACCATCCCACGGCCTTCAGGACATAGATCGCCAAACCGAGACAAATGACGATCTCCAGCGCATTAAGCACAACCCCGACAAGGAGCCAGATTGCCTTTGGCGACTCGGCAGGCTTGTTGAACGGCCGAGACAACAAGGCGATCAAACCCTGCAGCAGCGCATAGCCACATCGCACCAAATAGATGCCGACTAACGCAAGGAAGTAGACAGCAAGTATTGCGCCTAGGTAGTCCAGCACGCTGTGCAAACCAGCCACGAGCAACGCCAGTAGCACCAGCAGAGCGATGCGTTTTCCCAGGCTCCATGACTCACGGGCTACGTATTCGCGATCAACAACTTCTTCTTCTGCCGTAGCCAAGGCCCTTCTCACCCTCCCCGGTTAACAACGCGCCACGATGAGCAGCCAGCAGATCTACGCGGTCTCTGCGGTGCTTGTCGAAGTCGTTTCGAGTTCCGCCTCGTCAGGACTTACAAGCTGGTAGTGAAAGTTTTCAACGAAAAGCGCCATCAGTGCTGGCAGTACGAGCAGCGTGATAGCGCTGCCAACCATCAAGCCGCACGCGAATGCTGTAGCAAGGCCCATAAACAGCGGGCCGCCACCGAACATCAGAGAGGTCAAGCCGGCAACAGTTGTTGCGGTGGTCAGAAAGATGGGCATCAGTCGGGTCTGCGCCGATTCTGCCAGCGTCCTGCGGAAAGCCTCACGGGTCAGACCGCAATAGGACCGCTCACCAGGCGGCGCCCGTCCCTGCCCGGTGGCAAGTTTCTCCTTGAGCTTCTGTGTCGTGAAGTCGATCAAAAGTATCGCGGCGTTCAACACTGTGCCGAACAGTGCCAGGAAGCCCAGGGTTTCCATAAAGCCTAGCGGGATTCCGCGGATCCACAAGCCGAGCATCGCGCCGATGATAGAGAGCGGCACGGTCAAGATAATCAAAAGCGGCTTAATCGCCGAGTTGTACTGCAGCAGTAGGCAGAAGACGACCAGGATGCCGCCAACCGCAAGCGCCATAGCGTTGCCGCGCTCCCCTTTCAACGCCTCTTCCTCGATGCCGCCGTACTCGATCCGATAGCCTGGCGGCAACTCCGCCTCAATCTCGGCCATCTGATCGCGAAGCTGGTTCTGAATGTCGCGCGGGAGAAGCCCAGGTTCAGGCCGTGCGCGAATGCGCATCGACCGCTCGCGTTGGTAGCGTGTAATTTCGACGGGCACCCGTTCAAGATTGAACTCGGCCACAGAGTTCAAAGGCACTTTCCCAGTGTAGCCTTCGACATAGGCGCTTTTGACGTTTTCGAGCCTACTGCGCTGCTCGGACGGGAGACGCAGAACGATAGGGATTTGCTGGTCACCTTCGCGGAACGTCGTCAAGTGTAGCCCGCTATAATAGGCATTTAGGGTGTGCGCTACGGTCTCGTTGGTTACACCGGCCATTTTGGCTCGGTCTGACTTAAGGTCCACGTCGAATTGAAGGCCACGCTCACCCCAACTGTCGTGTACGTCCCAAACCATGCCGCTTTCGCGCAGGACATCCTTGATGCGCGCGCCATAGCGCCTCAGTACAGTCTCGCTGGCGAGGCGTGGGCCCGTGAGCCGATACTCAATCGGTGACGGAACCGGTGTCCCCATGACAAGCTGACGGGGGACGACGCGCGCGCCGGCAATCGGCGGTATGAAATCCTCATCGCCGGGAGCTCCGATGCCACTCCAGGCCGCACGCCGAATGTCTGCGATGTATGGCTCAACCGCATCGTAGTTAGCGACATTCACGACGAAGCCGGCGTAGCGTGGCGACGACGGCCCCGGATCGAGACCTGCGTAGAATCGCGGACCGCCAGTTCCGACATAGACGATGAAGTCAGTTAGGCGCTGAGCCGGCTCGCCTTCCTCGTCCGTCAACGGGGCCCATTGGCCATCTTTCCAGGTGACGGTGCTGAGACGTTGCAAGATTGTCTCAACTTTCTTAGCGGTTTCGTCGGTTCGATAAATCGGCGCCGTCGTTGGAAGCCAGAGATCGATCGAGAATTGGTTCCGGTCGGAGAACGGGAAGAAAGAGGGCTTCACTGGCAACATAAGTGAGGCAAACAACAAGGCGAACGCACCCAATATAAGTGGAATGCGCGCCGCGATGGCAAAACGAACGACGCCTTCAAACCGTTCGCCGCGCCGGGGCTCTCTGCCTTCATCAACGCGTGCTGTTGGAGCTTCCTTGCCGCCGATGCCGAGCTTCTGGCCAATCCAACTGAGCAGAACAACGATCGGCAAGCGACCATCCGAACGAGCAAGAATGTAGTAGCTTAGAATCGGCGTCACCGTCATGGCGCAAAGCCAGCTGACACCAAGCGTCAACGCAACGACCACCGGTAAACTAAAGACATACTCCGCAATATCGCCGGGCAGTACGAACGCCATTGGGATGAAGACGCTCACCGTGGTCAACGTGGACCAGAGCAGCGACATGCTGACTTGGTTGCAACCCTCTATTGTAGCCTCTTCAGGCGGCAGGCCGGCATTGAGGAATCGCGTCGTGTTCTCGCTGGTGACGATGGCGTTGTCGACCAAAAGGCCGAGAGAAACGATCAGGGCAGCCAGAGATATCTGTTCGATCTCAACGTCCCAGAGCCGCATCAAAGCCAGCGCACTCAGCATGATCAAGGGGACCGACGCGGCTGTTACGAGGGCTACCCTGAATCCCGCAAGCAGGCCGAGGATCAACAAGACGAGAATCACGGCTTCGATGAGGTTGTTGACGACATCGTCGATCTTCTTTTCGACGAACGCTGGCGGATTGGACACCTTCGCAACCAAGATATCCGGTGGCAGGAAATCCTCGTGTGCAGCTTCCAACAGGCGATCGACGGCATCGCCGATCCAGCTGATGTTGTTTCCCGACTTCATTGTGAACGAGATGCCGATAGCTGGGGCGGAGAACTCGGCGTCGCCAAAACGAACTAGCGACTCTGGCGGGTCGATGTAGTCGCGGCTGACCTTTATTCTCAGATCATCCAAATAGACGGGCACCTCATAGGCGGGAGGCTGCTCGCTCGCTTCGGAGCCTTCACCGGCAGCCAGGCTGCGCTCAAATTCTTCAATAGTCTGTCGATCCGGCGACTCTGCACCGGAGGCCACGCGCCCAACAACTACCTGATCGATCTCATTCACCGCGTCAAAGTTGCCGGCGAGCCGCGTATGAACTCGATCCTTGCTCGTGTTCAACACGCCTGCAGGTGCCACGACGTTTCGTTGCGCCAAAAGCTCCATCAGCTCGTCCGACGTGAGCTTCAACTTGCTCCACACGCCAGCATCCGTCTCCAGATAGATGACTTCGCGTTGGACACCATAGAGATCCAAACGCGCCACGTAGGCCGGGTCGGTCGTAATGGGGACTATGTGTCCCTCGGCAGTGACCTCGGTTGGCCTCAAATCGGTCAGCCGGTCACGCAGCCGTTTGGCAAAGACCTCCAATTCGCGCGGCGAATACGGGCGCGTCTTGGCTGACTCCGGATCCTGGTAGAGAGCAAGCACCAGCGCGGCAGTGTTACCAAAGTTGTCGTTCACCGCAGGGATCGAAGCGCCCGCGGGCAGATCCGCGGCCAATAAATCCATCTCTGCACGGAGCTTGGCCCACACAGGACGGATATCCATGATGTCGTCTAGAGCCGTGACCTGAACGACTGACCGACCAACCATGCTGGTCGATTGCACGCGACGTACCATATCGATATTGGCGGCGGCGATCTCCACCTTGTCCGTAACAAGTTCCTCCACCTGCTGTGCGGTAGCGCCGGGCCAATCTGTCGTAATCACAGCCTCTCGAATCGTGAATTCTGGATCCTCGCGACGTGGCGCGTCCAGAAACACATTCAGTCCCCAGGCCAGCATGACGAGCGCAAACCCAAGAACAATCGGTTTGTGTGACAGGGCGAACTTTGGAAGGTTCACGACTCCTGCTCCACTTCGAAGAAGGCATTGACCCGCTCACCGTCGCGAAGATAGTGAGCACCGTCGACGATCAGCTTCATTCCGTCAGTCAGTTCGCCGTCAGATACCGGCTCGATTCCCTGCAGAGTGCCTAGAGTCGATCCGAGCTTAACCGCGACCTTAACTGCCAATTCCTCGCCGTTCTCCTGCTCACTGACAGTGAAAACGTAATGGTCCGGCCCGTCCTTCAGGATGGCCTGCGCAGGCACGTAGAAGCCTTCGGCCAATTGACCGCTTCGGAGATCGACACGAACAAGCTCCCCGGGCCGCAAGAGCCAACGCTTGCGCGAGAGAAAAATGTGGTCGCCTTCCTTTGTCTCAGGCGGCAATCGAGATGCGAGCAGGTCCTTGGCCGGGTCCAGACCACCGAGATCTGCCACTTCCCGAAAGGTCCAAATCTCCAAAAAAGGCATCCGACGCTCGCCCATCCGGACACGGACTTTCTTGACCGTAAAAACAGGATCAAAGGAGCCTTTGAGGTCAGGCAACGTCAGGCCTTCCGCCTTCCAAACGAAATACCCGTCAGCGTCCTCATGCAAAATCGCTTCGTTGACAAAATAGGGCGGCTTGCCGTCGCCGGATTCTGAGACGATGTCCCAAATGTCGTCGATACGATAAATTTTCTCTGCAGCCTGGCTCTCGGGAGCATCGACCTCAACCTGTCTATTGCGCACGAGAAGCGTGACCATAAAGGTGCGCGTGGAAGCATCGGCAACCGCATCCTTGTGGTGAACCCAACCGTCAATTGGCTCAGAGGCATCATCTGTATAGATCTTGAGAATGTCATTGTAGTTGATGCCCCGATCGGTCTCCGCCGAAACAGCGACCTGGACCTTGATCGGGTCCATCATCTGAACCGTCATCACCGGCTGGCCGCGCTTCACGTATCCGCCAGGGATCACGTGAACCTTGGAGATCTGCCCTTTGAACGGCGAGTAGAGCTCGGTGTCGATGAGATCGCGCTTCGCTTCGCGCAGCGACTGTTGCGCTTCGATGACCTGCGCCTCAGCTGACGCCAGCTCAGCCTCTGCCTCACCGAGTCGCGATTGAACTTGGGCAAGGCGAGCGGACGCAGCCCGGAATGCCGCGCGCGCTTCGTCCGCTTTCTTTTGAGTGCCCGTACCCGTCTTCAAGAGACGATCCTGTCGTTCGAACTCCTTACTCGAACGATCGACCTCGGCTTGCATTTCCTTGAGCTCGTTGGGAATGGTCTCCTGGACTTCCGTACGGACCGACTGAGCCTTGGCTTCGCTGCTCCGAACGCGCGCCTCGGCCTCGCCTACCCGAATGCGGTAGCGTTCGCTCTCCAGCGAAGCCAGTAGAGTGCCGCCCTCGAGAACTTCGCCTTCCTTCGTCAGAATACGGCCATCAATGTTCTCGCCAGGCTCTCGGACATAGTTGACACGCCCATCGACCTGGAACCCGACAAGCTCTTTTTTCCAAGAGCCAACCGAGCCGGCAACAAGCGTCGTCCGGCTTGGATTTGAAGTCTCTAGCGATACATAAGATACGGGCCGCGCGGGCCGCGCGGTTACTTCTTCCGACCTATCATCGCAGCCCGCGATGACACTGCACGCAACAGCAACGGCGAACCAAATGAACGTCCGGCCGATTGTGATCCCCATTTGAGCAGCCCCCCAAGCAAGCCACCGAATTTCCGCCTCATGTTCTCCGCACTGCGGTCGCTAGCTTGAGTGTAAAACATCGCCGAGCTGTGGCAACTCATTCGAATTTGACGAATTTCATTGGCTCACGACACTGCCCGCGCCTCCCTGATGTGTTAGCCTCGTCCCGCTC
>JAUWFF010000022.1 GCA_030607105.1 Filomicrobium sp. | reverse complement strand
GTGACAAACAAAGCAAGGTCGCCATTCTCCTCACCGATGGCAATGACTCGGGCAGTCAGATGCCGGTTTCCCGAGCGGCACAGATCGCCTCCGAGAACGGGATCGTGATCCACACCATCGCCATGGGTGACCCCACGACTGTTGGAGAACAGGAACTGGATACTGACACACTTAAAGACATCGCCGACAGGACTGGAGGCAAGTATTTTCTGGCGCTCGACAAGGCCGGTCTTGAAGCCATTTATGCCGAGCTCGACAGGCTTGCTCCGGAACTGCTCGAGACAATCTCGTATCGCCCCAAGCACCAGCTGTTTTACTATCCGCTGGCAGCGCTAGTGATCTGTATTCTGCTATTGGCGGCCACAATGCTCTACAGCGCAGCGAGGCGGGAGCAAGCGCATGCTTGAACAAGGCTTGGAACAGTTCCACTTCCTGCGTCCGGCTTGGCTGCTGATAATTCCCATTGCGGCGTGGCTATACTGGCGTCTGCGCGGCCGCTATAACGCCGCAGCTCAATGGCGGCACACGATCGCACCCCACCTCATCGAACATCTTGTGGTTAGTTCCGGAGATCGCTATCGGATTCGTCCTTATCAGCTGATGACCGCAGCATTGATTGTTGCCTCAATTGCGCTTTCCGGTCCGACGTGGAAACGCGAGGTCACGCCCTTCACCGAGGATCGGGCGCCCCTCGCAATCGCGCTCGAACTAACGCCGACAATGCTGGCAACAGACCAGCCACCAACGCGGCTTGAGCGTGCCAAGCATAAAATCCGCGATCTTCTGGAACGCAGAAAAGGCGCGCGGACAGCGCTGATCGCTTATGCCGGAAGCGCCCACCTGGTGCTGCCGCTGACCGACGATGCAAATCTTATTGAAACCTATCTCGATTCACTTGTACCAGCGATTATGCCGCGCGAAGGCGATGACGCGTCGGCGGCGCTGCAACTCGCCCGCGATATCCTTTCCAAACAGCAGTCGGCGGGTACGGTCCTATTCATTTCCGATGGCATCGATCGGACCCAATCGTCTGCATTTGCGCCAACCAATCAAGACTCAAATGACCAGCTAGTATTCCTCGTTGCCGGCCGCGATTCCGCCGCTCCGGTTGCTCAATCTGGGACTGATGGACAAGATTTCGGTCTCATCGATGGAAAGGCTCCAGGCGCCGATATCGTCGGGATAAACAATGTGGCTGAAGCTGCTGGTGGCGCCGTGATCCGCATGACCTCCGACAGTTCCGATGTCGATGCAGTGGCTCGTCAGATTAGAACTCACCTTGTGAATTCCATTCAAAACGATGATCGTTTTCAATGGCATGATTTCGGATACGTTCTGGTTTGGCCTTTGGCGTTCATCATTTTGATGTGGGCGCGAAGGGGATGGACGGTTCAATGGGGCTGAGCATGCAAAGATTAGCTCTACTGATTCTGCTGCTCTTGGCCGGCCCAACCGAGTGTCGTGCCGCTAGTTTTTTGGACTGGTGGCTCACTCCGGATCAACAAGGACGCATACACTTTGAGCGCGGCGAGTACGAGAAAGCCGCTCGCATGTTCGTTATGCCGGAATGGAAGGCGATCGCCTTTTACAAAGCAGGCGACTTCACCAATGCCGCATCACTGTTTGACAAAATGGATACAGCCGCCGGCCGCTTCTACCTGGGCAATGCGCTTGCGAAGCAGGAAAAACTGCCTGAGGCGGTAGCTGCTTACACGCAGGCGCTGGAGCTCAAGCCCGAGTTTCCGGAAGCGCAATTCAATCTCGAATGGGTCGAGGGTCTGCTGGAGCTGGACAACAAGGAGTACGAAGACACAGGCGGCACCGGAGGCAAGCTCGGAGCCGATCGCATCGTGATGGATGAACGCGGCCCCAATGCGAAGGGCGAGGTTTCCGCGCAGGAGCTCAAGGCACAGGAGGGCTTGTCGGACGAAGAGCTCCGCAGCATGTGGATGCGACGTGTCCAGACCACACCCGGCGATTTCCTGCGCCTCAAGTTCAATCATCAGCTCAACGCGCAGGCCGACAGCTCCTCAGAACCCATGGAGGAGCCAAAATGAGGCTAACGCTTGCCCTCGCCTTGATGCTGCTGACCGGCCAATCAGCAATGGCGCAGCTCCAGGATCCGCCGCCGCGCAGCAGCCACGCGGAAATCAGCGCCTATCTCGAACCGAAGGACAGCATCTTCGTCGGGCAACTTGTCCGCCTATGGCTAGAGGTCAAATCAACGGGGCGTTTCATTCGCTCGCCGCGATACCCTGACCTCAATATCGAAGGCGCAATTGCAATCATGCCCGAGCAGCTCGGCGTCAACTTCAGCGAGGGCCGTGGTGACGACACATTGATCGGGCAGCGCCAACGATATGTCATTATCCCACAGCGCGCAGGCAAATTCACCATACCGTCTCTGACCATCACTGTGACGATCGCAGACGAAAACAATCAACCAAAGACGATCCAACTACGCACCAAGCCACTTGCGATGACGGCTACGATGCCTCCGGGCGCTGAGAATCTGGCGTCAATCGTGACTGTCCAGAACATATCGGTCGATCAGAAGTACGATCGCATCTCCGAAATGCTCAAAGCCGGAGACGCTGTTACGCGGACAATAACGATGAGCGCCAACGGCACCCTGGCGCTGGCGCTGCCGAAAATTGTCTTTTCTGAACTGGACGGCGCGCAGCTCTATCCGGCCAAAACCATATTTGAGGACAAGATCAATCGGGGTACCTATCGGGCAGAGCGAACCGACGCTGCGACGTACGTTTTCAGTCGCGCCGGCGAATTTTCCCTGCCGCCCATCAAAGTGACCTGGTTTGACCCCGACACACAGACCCTCAAGAGTGAAGAGCTGCCCGGTAAAAACTTTTCGGTAGCGCCTGATCCGCTGGCCGCTAGCACCCCGGAGACAAAGACGCAGCAAAAGAGTACATCCTCACAAATCTCCAGCATAATCGTGACGATGCTCGAATGGCTGCGAACGAACATCGTTTCGCTGACGCTGGCCTGCATCGCCCTTTATCTGGCGACGCTGATATGGCGTCGATACGCTGCGGCTGCGATGAGTGCTGTTAGGTCGTTCATCAGCAAGGTCCTGAACTCTGAACCCTTCTATTTCCTCAAGTTCAGGCAGGCCTGCACCAAGGGAGATGCAAACGAGGTCATCAAGGCATTCTGGAGATGGCTGGATTGCCTGACGCCGGAAAATCGCACTGCGACAGTCGAGTTTCTATCCAGGCAGTCAAAGCAAAACGATCCTTTGAAACCCACCAGAGATTGGCAGCAAGATCGCTATCACGACGCGTTGCTGAAAACCTCAGCGACAACCGACACACGCAAGATCTTTCGCATTGTCTCAAGCTTCCGCGATAAGGTCTTGCAGGCGAGGAAAGTCACACATGTGCGGGACAACGTGGAACTGAACCCTCGCAGTCTCACCTCCGGTGGCAAGCCGACTTAACCAAAAAACAGGCCGGAACTCAGGCAGTGCAACGGCGCTCGCATTGTGACGCTCTGTATTGAAACAGCTACTCACCATTTCGCCTACAAACCTCACAACGAGCCCGCAAACCGGGCTCCGTATCGACAGTTTTCGTATCAAAAACCTTCGCAACTTCCGACTTGCAGCTGCTCCAAAGAATTAATTTTGCCGGCGAAGGTTTCTATGCAAAACCTTCATCCAGCCGAGAGGAACAACTCGGTTGCTTCAAGCACCAAAGCACTTCCAGGGAGGAACCTATATGTTTTCGCGATGCGCACAGTCGCGGGGCGGTTTGCAGCTCTTGTACCGCGGCCTATTGGCAATGGTTGTCGCAATATTCTTTACGGCATCAGTCAGCGGCCACGCCGCCGCCCAAGACAAAAAACCGAACATCTTAGTCATTTGGGGCGATGATGTCGGCATCACAAACATCAGCGCCTACACAATGGGTCTTGTTGGCTATAAAACCCCCAATATCGATCGCATCGCCAAGGAAGGCATGATGTTCACCGACTATTATGGTGAGCAATCCTGCACCGCCGGCCGCTCGTCCTATATTATGGGCCAGAGCGTCTTCCGCACCGGTCTTTCAAAAGTCGGGCTCCCAGGTGCCGACTTGGGCATGCAAAAGGAGGACCCAACCATCGCCGGCCTCCTCAAGGCGCAAGGCTATGTAACGGGCCAGTTCGGAAAAAACCATCTGGGCGACAAGGATGAGCATCTGCCCACCAACCACGGCTTCGACGAGTTCTTTGGCAACCTCCACCACCTGAACGCCGAAGAGGAGCCTGAGAACATGGACTACCCCAAGGATCCGAAGTTCAGAGAAAGGTTTGGTCCACGCGGTGTCATCAAGTCTTCGGCTGACGGCAAGATCGAAGACACCGGTCCGCTTACCAAAAAGCGGATGGAAACGGTCGACGACGAGACACTCGACGTCGCGTTGAATTTCATCGAGCGCGCCCACAAGGCTGGCAAGCCGTTTTATGTCTGGTGGAACGGCACCCGCATGCACTTCCGCACGCACGTTAAAAAAGAGCTGCGCGGCATTTCCGGCCAGGACGAGTATGCCGATGGCATGGTCGAGCATGACATGCACGTCGGGAAGCTCCTCGCCAAACTGGACGAGCTCGGCATTGCCGACAACACCATTGTCCATTACTCCACCGACAACGGGCCACACATGAACACTTGGCCCGACGCCGCATGGTCCCCGTTCCGCGGTGAAAAGAACACCAACTGGGAAGGCGGATGGCGCGTTCCTTCAATGGTGCGCTGGCCCGGCAAGATCAAAGCTGGCGCCGTCTCCAACAACATCATGCACCACATGGACTGGCTGCCGACTTATCTTGCCGCGGCCGGTGTGCCGGACATAAAAGAACAACTGTTGAAGGGCGGCGTCAAAGCCATCGGCCGTGAGTACAAGGTCCATCTCGATGGATACAACTTCTTGCCCTATCTCACCGGCCAGGAAGAAACGACCCCGCGCAAAGAAATTTTCTACTTCTCCGACGATGGCGATCTCACGGCGCTACGCTATCAAGATTGGAAAATGATCTTTCTTGAGCAAAAGGCCGAAGCAACGTTGCGTGCCTGGATCGAGCCTTGGACACCGCTACGCATTCCGTTGATCTTCAATCTTCGCCGCGACCCCTATGAGCGCTCGTACTCAACATCGAACACCTATTACGACTGGTTGCTCGACCGTGCGTTCCTGCTCGTTCCGGCACAGGCCTACGTCGGCAAGTTCCTTGAGACATTCAAGGCGTTCCCACCACGGCAGAAAGCCGCCAGTTTCTCACTCGACCAGGTCATGGAAAAGCTGCAACAGCCCAGCGGCGCCCAATAAAGAAACCGCATCCGCGGCAACACGAGCAATTGGCGGGAGGGGGAACCTCCCGCCTTTTTTGTTCGAGTTTCGGCAACGCGAAGATGAAACCAAAAACCAGTCGAAATTCCAGAACGCGATAGCAAATTGCGCCGTCATCGGATAGTGTGCCGCACGCTTCTGACACGCCGAAGTCCAGCAAATGACAGGAACAGGATCGACGCTCACTTCACGCACCGATTGGCCTTGATGGGATTAGACCCATGGCAGTGATAATCGTCCATGGAACGCACGATCTCGATAGCGACTGGTGGCTGGAAACAACGCCGGGCGATTTCGCCGATCAGTTGGACGAGGGCGGATTGCCACAGGGGCCAACGCCAAATGTTTGGCGCATCGCCGATGAGCCGGTCGGCAAATTCGCCCTGCTTCTGTCCGAGGTAAAGCTCAGCGTATGATGCGGTCACAAACCGCCGACTTCGGAAACGGCGACGGGCGCTTTCGCTGGACCGGCGCCAATGGGCACGGACTTGGCCGCATCCAAGCCGGCATTGAACTATCACGATACTGGAAACGCTAGGCGAGACCTCGCCCGGCGAACCCAATGACATCGTCGCTCACTCCCATAGTTGCAACATGGTCAAACAGGCGATCCAAGAGTTCCTGTATCAAATACCAATCGACCGGGTCGTCTTTCAGGCCTGCCCGCATTTTGTCAACGCCCAGGACCACACCCTGCCCTACCGCCTGAACGCGGACCTCTTCGAGGTCAGCGATAGCGGTGTTCCGGTTCTGAACATCAATTCGGAAGAGGACACGATTCAGACTTCAATTGCCAGCCCCCTTGCCGAACTCGCCCTCCCGCTGGGTCTGCCCAAGTTCGATTGGCTCGGCTTCAAGGACACTCCGATGGACGATGTATTTCGAAGCGACCAGGATAGGGAAGCCGACCATCTTTATAAGGAACTCGAAATCAAATTCGACGTCGGATCCGGCATACAAGCACATGGCGCTGTCCACGCCCCGCCCATTGGCCGGTTCCAGTGCTTCTTTTTGGCTAAGGATCTCGACGTCACAGCAATCGACTGCCTCGATCATCTGGATATGGGTGGCCAGTGCGACTAACTGTCGGATAGGTTGCGAAACAAATCGCACCACCCAAGTCGAGGCCACCAATGACAAAAATCGCTGTCCAGATGGACCCGCCCAAGAAAATTAACATCAAGGGCGACACAACGTTCGCCCTGATGGCGGAGGCTAACTCCCGCGGCCTCGAGGTCAGTGAATATCAGCCCTCTTCGCTCGCCATCGAGAACGGTAAGATCACCGCGCTTCTGCGAACCGCCAAGGTGCACCCCGACCGGCCCGAAGCACCGTTTACGCTCGGCGAACCAAATCGCAAGCCATTGAAGGACTTTGCGGTGGTCCTCATCCGCCAGGACCCCCCTTTCGACATGGCCTATTATTCCAACACCTATCTTCTGGAGCTGCTGCCGCCGACAACCCGCGTGCTCAACAACCCGCGCGCTATACGGAATACTCCCGAAAAGTTGAGTGCCTTCAACTTCCCCCACCTAATGGCATCGACGCTGATCTCCCACGACCGCGAGCACATCGCGGAGTTCACCCGCCGCACGGGCGAGGTCGTATTGAAACCTCTGTCGTTATTTGGTGGCGAAATGATCGTCCGCAGCAATATCGATGACCCCCAATTCTCGAGCCACGTCGATACACTGCTCGCCCACTCCGCCGAGCCGATCGTCGCCCAGGAGTTCCTGCCCAACGTCAAGGATACCGACAAGCGCGTCATGATGCTTGAGGGCGTAGTAGCCGGCGTCCTGGGCCGCATTCCGGCCGAAGGCAAATTCGTCGCCAACATTCACTCCGGCGGCCGCCCTGTGTTGAGTTCACTCACGCCTAGGGAAGAGCAAGTCTGCCGGGAAGTTGGCACCAAGCTGAAGGAGTGGGACGTATTCTTTGCGGGCCTGGATCTGATCGACGAGCGTCTGTCCGAGATCAACGTCACTTCGCCGACGCTGACCGTCGAACTGAAGGCTGTCGGCGGCCCGGATATACCGAAGCTCTTCTGGGACAAGGTCTTCGACTAAGTTGCGATCGTTTGAGGTGCAAGCACCTGGCTTCCGCTGAAAGCAGGATTCACAATTTAAAATAATAGGCTAAGGCAGCCCGGACGCCGATGCGGATTCTATTCGGAGCCGAACCCGTTCTAAATTGCGACGGCCAGTACATCACAGGCCCCGACCGCCTCTCGGCTGATTCCGCGGGAACCAAGCTTGCCTTGCCGAACACCTGCCGCTGCAGCGCTGCCCGACTTCAGCACCGCTCCGGTAACTATTGATGCAAGCGCCAGCATGGCCGCAATGCTTCGCATACCTACCCCCGACAGACCAGCGCCGATGGTGCAGCCGTCGGCTAGGACGCCGCCCATGAAGCCAACACCGAAACCCGATTCAATCGCCGTCCCGGCCACGGACCAGAACAGCATCTTTGTGGCTGGCAGCGTGAACGCCAGGCTCTACAGCGCGATCGGGCCGAATTCATCAAACAGGACATAGCCGGTGCCTACACAGGCAGCGGGATAAGAGCGCCGATCAAGGCGCCCATGGCCAACTATGTCCAGCTTGCCCCCGAACGAAGGGCAACCAGCAGCAATAGCGCGCTAAGCAGTGCCGCGGGGATCACTGCGTTATCGAAGACTGCCGACAACGTCGCCGGCTGACCGAGATCAATGGCGAACTCTCCAAGCCATTTCCGCGCAGGAGCCAGTATGCCCTTCAGCGTTGCATGCGCGGCAACAGCAAAGACCAAAATCGTTGTCAGTGCGCGCAGATTGCCGGTGGCGGCAAGAACCGTCAGCCGGGACGCGCATCCACGCGCCAACACCAAACATCAATCCGCTAACAACGATGGCAGCCAGCGGCAGACTTTCGCTACGCACACGATGAGACGAGAAATCGACGAAAGCATACACGGGGCCGCCGTCGCACCAGCGATCGCAAGCGCCATCAGCCAAGTGCCCAAAACCGAACTCCGCTCCGCCTCAAGACCACCCAAACCGCGCCGCAAAAAAACGCGACCGCTGGGCAAGAATCCCGAGAGCCCCGCCAACAAAAAGACCGATCACAACCGATGCCGCAAGTGGCGTCCAACCTTCAAGCCCAGCTCTTCGAACATCGTCTCTACCATTGCTTATGAATTGACCGCGACACCACCATCGAGCGCGGCATATTTTTTCATTTTTTGCCGCACAAAACCAGAAAATGAGAACGACATACTAAGCCGCCCTAAGCATTCGAAGAATCTATGCTCAAAGACAGCGCTTCGTGTAACATGGTTCGACACTTGGAGCTTCCCCCGAAACTTTCCTCTCGTCGCCAAAAGTTCGGGCACAAATGCCTCCTGCGCCCAAAGACGCGTTGCATTCCTGCGTCAAGCTGCACTACAGGCAATTGAGAGTAGTCGCTCCATTTGACCGTGGAATCGCTTTATGACTGAGAGCACGGCCAAGATGGCAGCAACGACATGGGCTCTTCGGCGAGATCGAAAGTGGCTGCGCGGCTCGTGGACTGGCCGCACAGGGGGAGGCAACAGTCATGCTCTTCACGAGGCGCTTCAATTCCGCCGCTCGTGTGATTGACGCTGGCATGCAACCAGTTGGCGTCATCGATATCGGCTCAAACTCAGTGCGATTGGTCGTCTATGAAGGGCCGCTCAGAGCCCCGACCCCGGTTTTCAACGAAAAAGAACTCTGCGGCCTTGGGCGTCGCATCGCCAGTTCCGGCCGCCTCGGTGATGATGCGGTCAATTGCGCCTTGACGACCTTGCAGCGCTTCCGTGGCATTGCAGACGTGCTCAACGTAAGCGATCTGAAAGTAATCGCCACTGCCGCCGTGCGCGACGCCGAAGATGGCAAAATTTTCATCGCCGAGGCCGAAAAGGTATGCCGTGTCCCCGTGCAGGTTCTGACCGGTGAGCAAGAGGCACGGATTTCCGCGCAGGGCGTTCTGATGGGTGTTCCCGATGCCGACGGCATCGCCGCCGATCTGGGCGGCGGCAGCGTCGAACTGGTCGATATCAAGCAAGGCAAGATCCGCAAAACCGTCACTCTTCCGCTCGGCGGGCTACGCCTGATCGATATGACTGGTGGCAAGATCGAAAAAGCCACCGAAATTATTGATAACGCCCTTGCCGGTGTTCCCTGGCTCGGTACTGGGCGCGACCGGCACTTCTACGCCATCGGCGGCACCTGGCGCGCCTTCGCCAAGATGTACATGGCAAGTTCGGACTACCCGCTA
>JAUWFF010000365.1 GCA_030607105.1 Filomicrobium sp. | reverse complement strand
CGTCTATTACTTCCACGCCGCCCTGGCGCTGGGCGGGCCTGACCGCGCGGTGTCGTTCAGCGTGCCCACCGGCAATTTCGGCGATATCTTTGCGGGCTATGGCGCGAAGAGGATGGGTTTGCCTGTAGATCGTCTGGTCATCGCTTCGAATGAAAACGACATCCTGCCACGAACTTTGGAGGCGGGCGCCTACGAAACCCGGGGCGTCGTTGCAACATCATCGCCGTCGATGGACATTCAGGTTTCCTCGAATTTCGAGCGCTATCTTTATGAAGCTTCAAACCGCGATTCAGCCGGTGTACGCGGTCAGATGGACAACTTGAAGCAAGCGGGGCGTTTCGAGCTTGATGCAAAGGTCGCCAGCGCGATGCGCGAGGATTTTGCCGCCGCTTCGGCGCGCGAGAGTGATGTCGCAGGGACCGTCCGCAAGCTGCTTTGTGATGCGCAGTACCTGGTCGAGCCGCATACTGCGTGCGGTGTTTATGCGCTCAATCGGTGCGAGGCCGGCGGTGAACGGTCAGTGCCAGAGGTGGTGCTAGCAACGGCGCATCCAGCCAAATTCCCCGACGCCATGGAGGCGATTACAGGCCACCGGCCGCAGTTGCCGGAGCGTTTGAAACCGTTGATGAGTGTCGAAGAGAGGTTTCCTGTCCTCGACAATGATCAGGCGGTGATTGAAACTTACATCGAAAAAAATGCCCGCGCTGGGGCAGACAACAACGCCGAAGGAGCCGGATGACAACAAATCTCAGCACACTTACCAACGGCTTGAGGGTAGTGACCCACGAGATGCCGCATCTGGAGACCGTGTCACTTGGTGCTTGGGTGGGTGTGGGGGCGCGTCACGACCCGGCGCCGCAAAATGGTATTGCGCATTTTCTCGAGCACATGGCGTTTAAGGGAACGACGCGGCGTTCGGCTCAAGATATCGCCGAGGAAATCGAGAGCGTCGGGGGTGATCTCAACGCGGCCACCAGTCTTGAGACAACCGCCTATTACGCCCGGGTTTTGAAGGGTGATGAGAGTACTGCCGTCGAGATCCTGGCCGACATCCTGCAAAACTCACGCTTCGATGCCGAGGAGCTCAATCGCGAAAAGGACGTCATCTTGCAGGAGATCGCGGCAAGCCGTGATTGCCCCGATGACGTTGTTTACGATTTGGCGCAGGAGGCGGCATATCCCGGGCAGCCGCTTGGCCGGACAATCCTTGGTACTCCCGAGACTGTGACGGCGATAACCGCGGACGGGCTGCGCGCCTATCTCGGAAGCCGTTATACCTCCTCGTGCATGGTCTTGAGCGCTGCCGGGTGTGTTGATCACGGCAAGGTTGTGCAGCTTGCTGAAGACTTTTTCGCGGGGCTTGAATGTGCGGACGGCGGTGCCGCTGACGAAGAGGAAGCGTGTTATAGCGGAGGCGTGAAAGCTTCATCGCGACCCTACGAGCAGTGCCATGTACTGTTAGGTTTTGAAGGTCCGGCCTACGGCAGGCCTGGTTACTTCGCCTCCCAGGTACTCTCCGGCCTGCTTGGAGGCGGAATGTCATCGCGATTGTTTCAAGAGGCGCGCGAGAAACGGGGGCTTTGTTATTCAGTTTACTCGTCGGTATGTGGGTTGAGCGACACAGGAGTTATGACCGTCCATGCCGCCACCGGGCCGGAGCTTGCCGACGAGCTTCTTGGCGTGCTCACAGATGAGATCCGGCGATTGGCCGAAGACGGGCCATCTTGCAGGGAAGTGCTGCGGGCAAAGGCTCAGCTCAAGGCCGGATTGATGATGGGGCTTGAGAGCTCGGGGGCACGGGCAGAACAGATGGCACGGCAGCTCATTTGCCATGGCCGGCTGATGGACAAACGTGAGCTGGTCGCCAAGGTTGATGCTGTTATGGCGGAGGATGTGCGCGAACTATTGGGGAGTATGATCCTCGGGGTTCCGACAGTTGCCGTAGTCGGAGCAGGGGACAGGTCCCAGGATCACGCCCAACGCGCCAGCCAGCTGTTCCGGGCGGCGGCTTAAGGAGGAGAAACCCTTGGCATTTCTGCGTCCGTCAGCTGCCAACGAGGTTGTGGAGGTTGTTCGCGGCAGGCGCGTCTATCTGCGCCCGCTCACTTTGGATGACTATACGGAGTGGTCCGATCTCAGAGCCGTGAGCCGTGCTCACCTGGAGCCCTGGGAGCCCGAGTGGCGGCAGGACGAACTCTGGCGAAGCTCCTATCGGCGTCGGATCCGGCATTATCAGCGGGAGTCGCGAGAGGACCTGGGCTACGCCTTCGGTGTCTTTGAGACCGCTGAAGATAGGCTGGTTGGTGGGTTGACGCTCGGGAACGTGCGGCGCGGCGTTATGCAGTGTGCGACGCGTGGTTATTGGCTCGGAGAGGCCCATATCGGCTGCGGCTATATGAGCGAGGCCGTGCGGGCGGTTATCCCCTACGCGTTCGGGCAGTTGCTTCTGCATCGGCTTGAAGCTGCCTCGATGCCGTCCAATACAGCCTCGATAAGAGTGCTGGAACGAACGGGATTCGTGCGGGAGGGATTGTCACAACGCTATCTCAAAATAAGCGGATCGTGGCAAGATCACATTCGATTCGCGCTTCTTGCCGATTAAACCGATGAGGGGACAGGCGGACTATGAACGACGATCATCGCGGCTGGGAGGGACGCATGCCGAATATGGTGTGCTTCCGGCTTCGCGCTGTCGTTATGCTGACGATCGTCGTGGCTGGCTGGCTGTTGCAGGCTGGTCATACTGGTGCTTTAGAGCCAATCCAAGTCAACCCAAAGTTTGACACCATTGAAATTACGTCGCGCGGGGAAATCTGGGACAACCGCGGAGACAGCCTGCAGGTTGAAACGGCGGCTGGTCTCGATGG
>JAUWFF010000364.1 GCA_030607105.1 Filomicrobium sp. | reverse complement strand
CTCTTTGGCAAACACATCGTGCAAGGTTTGATCGCCGTCGGTCTTGCGCTGGATGTCACGGATCACGCGGCCAAGCCGGACCGTTAAGAACTTCACCTGGCGTCGATGGCGCTTGAACTGCTTGGCATGCGCATAGCGTTGTGCCTTGATCAGCGCCAGCTTGCCGACCCGCACGTAGCTTTGGCGCAAAACAACACCGTGGCGGTTGGCAAGTCGGCCCAATCGCCGGATCGAGACGTAGAGCAGCTTGGCATCGGTCGGGTAAGCGATGTTCTTGGGCTGCACGGTGGTGTCGACGGTGACGCGCCGGGTGTCGCCTGGACGGAGTGCGCCAGTACGCATAGCGACCGTAAGGCTCTCCTTGATCAACTCGGCGAGCTTGTCTTCGCCCAACCGCTGGCGCCAGCGCGTCATCGACGAGCGCTCAAACGGGGCTGCGTGCTGGAAATAAATCTCACCGCAGAAATGCTGGTAATACGGGTTCTCGATCCAACGCGCCCAAACCTCAGGATCGGACAACCCATGCATGTATTTGAGGATGTTCAGCCCGACCATCAGCCGCGTCGGCAGGGCCGGATTGCCAACGTCTGAAAACAGCGGCGCAAAGGCATCATCGAAGCGCTGCCAGTCGATCGCGGTGGCCAGCCGAACCAGCTCGTGGCGCGGGTTGATGATGCTGTCCAGGCGCGAGCGGAACAGATCTTGGCTTCCCTCATCGACCTGCAACCTCGGCTTCATCGTCATCCCCCTTCAGGCCCAAATCAGTGCCCGAAACGGAATCACGATTTGCAAGGTTGTGCACCAGCTAACAGCAAATTCCTGCAAATCAACACCACTCAATGTGGCCTCAAAACACCGGAAATAAAGCGTGCGAGGCGTTGTTCACGGGGGACAGAATACGCTATTTTAGACAGAAAATCGCCCGAAAACACGTTGCCTGTGGACAGCGATTTTCAGTGTCTAAGATACGATGCAGACCGTGTGAAAAGTCGATAGTGGGATTCCGAGTTGCGAGGAGTCATGGTATTTTCATCCATGGCACACATTTCAGGTTCGGATCGGTCCCAGCTATTGCTCCTACCAGAGTCGGTGGACGACTATGTTGGGGCGGATAATCCGGTCCGGTTTATTGAGGCCTTTGTCGACGGGCTTGATTTGAATGCAGCGGGTTTTGGACGGGTTGCGCCAAAGGCGACGGGCCGCCCGGGTTATGATCCGGCTGATCTCCTGAAGCTCTACATTTACGGTTATCTCAATCGAGTGCGTTCAAGCCGCCGCCTGGAGGCAGAGACGCAGCGCAATATCGAAGTGATCTGGCTGCTGCGTCACCTGACGCCGGACTTCAAGACGATCGCCGATTTTCGGCGCGACAACCGGGCAGCGTTCCGCCAGGTCTTCCGGGAATTTGTACTGCTGTGCCGTCAGCTCGACTTGTTCGGAAGGGAGCTTCTTGCCGTCGATGGCACCCGGATCAAAGCGGTCAACAACAGGGACCGCAATTTCTCGCGCGAGAAGTTGAGGAAATCTATCCGGGCGAATGATGAGCGGCTTGAGGAGTATCTCAAGCGCCTTGACGAGGGCGATGCGCAGGAGGACGGCACGCCGGGTGGCGGACGGGCAGACAATCTTGCCGACAAGATCAACGCGATCCGGGACAGGCGTGATCGCCTCAAGGGTCATCTCGAAGAGTTGGATCGCAGCGGCGATGACCAGCTATCACTGACCGATCCCGACAGCCGGGCGATGGCGCCCGGGACCAGGGTTGGCGTGGGTTACAACGCGCAAATCGCGGTCGACACCAAGCATAAGCTGATCGCCGAGCAGGAGATCCACAGCAAGGTCAGCGATATGGGATTGCTGGCACAGACGGCGCAAGCGGCCAAGGATGTTCTGGGGGTGGAGCGGATCGACGTGGTCGCCGACAGGGGCTACTTCAAGATTGAGGACATCGAGGCCTGCGAGGCGGCGGGCATTGATGCCTACGTTCCCAAGCCGCAGCGCGGGCCGCCCGGCCGTGAAGGCTTATTCCATAAGGATACGTTCCGCTACGACCAAACGAACGACGTCTATTTCTGTCCGGCAGGTCAACGCCTGGAACCCCGCTACAAGAGCAAGGTGCGGGACAATGTGATCATCGATTATGCCAATCGCGCTGCATGCTCGGACTGTCCGCTTCGCCCACGTTGTACAAAGGGTAAATTCCGCAAGGTCCACCGCTTCGAAAACGAAGCCGTGCTCGATCGCATGGCTGCTCGCCTGCAGGCACGCCCGGAGGTTCTCGATCAACGGCGCGAGAGCGTTGAGCATCCCTTTGGCAGTATCAAACAATGGATGAACCAGGGCGCGTTCCTGATGCGTCGACTGGAAAACGTTCGCGGCGAGTTCAGCCTCACCGCGCTCGCCTACAATATCAGGCGAGCCATCACCATCGTCGGTATCGACGCACTGATTGAAGCCGTAAAGGCTTGACGCGGCCTGTCATCTACAATTATGGCGCGAAATTCTGCCTACAACGCGCCTGACGGCCATCAGGGCTTGACCGCAGCAGAAATCGCCGAAAAATGGCTTATCCACGATCGAACATGGCCAACCAACTCTGTTGCCGCACATCGCCGACCCTGGTGCTACTTTTCGCACGGTCTGGATCCTTTGATAGACACGACACCATTGCCAGCTTTCAGGGGCAAGCGGCCATCGCCCCTGGTCGATGACTAATTCCGGACCAGTCATGCTTGCCGCCCTTGGTCGCTCTACGGCTTCCCAACAGCTTGTTGGCCTAGACCCAAACCCGCCCCGTTCGACATCGATTGCTGCCATCGCTACGATAAAGCCAACAACGCGCTCCTGAATTGAGAGGCTCCCGTGGAAACGCAGCGCGAGG
>JAUWFF010000236.1 GCA_030607105.1 Filomicrobium sp. | reverse complement strand
ATAGTGAACGGTGTCTCCAGGAACGACAGGGCGGCGGAAGCGCGCTTTGTCGATGGCCAGGAACTAAACGAGTGGCGGCTCTTCGAACTCGTCGAGGAAGCGCATGCAGAGCGCACCTGCGGTTTGCGCCATGCCCTCAATAAGGAGCACGCCGGGCATGACCGGATTGTCAGGAAAATGTCCCTGGAAATAGGGCTCATTCGCCGTGACATTCTTGATACCGGTCGCCGAGCGATCGCCATCCATGTCGATGATTCGATCGACCAATAAGAATGGATAGCGATGCGGCAGCAGCTTCATGATGTCGGCTGTTTCCAGCCGATCCTGCTCCGGTGTTACCCCGCTCTCGTTCATTCGGACCGGCTCCTTTGATGGGGACTCATGACGTTCCGCCCTCCCCGCCTTAGCCTTCGTTGACCTTCAAGTCCTTGTTCTCAGCGAGCTGCCGCAGGACGGTCAGCTCCCGGAACCAGAGCCTCACTGGCTTGGCGGGCGTGCCGCCCCAACGTGCACCGGCGGGCACATCGCCCCGAACATTGCTGGTTGCGGCGATTTGGGCGCCAGCACCGATCTTGACGTGGCCGATGACGCCAACTTGGCCGCCAAGAGCAACGAGATCGCCGAGTTCGGAACTGCCCGAGATACCTGTTTGGGCCACGATAATACAGTGTCTTCCAATGACGACGTTGTGCCCGATTTGCACGAGATTATCAATTTTCGTGCCTTCGCCGATCATGGTGTCCCGCAGCGCGCCGCGATCGACGGTTGAATTTGCGCCAATTTCGACGTCGTCCTGGATCACCACCCGGCCGATCTGAGGCACTTTGGCGTGCCCCTGCTTTCCCATGGCAAATCCGAAACCGTCCTGGCCGACGGCAACGCCTGCGTGGAGGCCGACCCGATTGCCGATGAGCGCGTGGGTCACGGACGCGTTGGGCCCAACATAGCAGTCCCGGCCAATATGGACCCGATAACCAATGACGGCACTGGCCGCGATCGTGGTGCCGCGGCCGATATGCGCTTCCGGCCCGACAATGGCGCCTGGTTCGATGACGACGTCCGGCTCGAGCACCGCACTCGGATGGATGTGGCACAGGCGATCCGTGGTGGCTGTGTCTTTGAGCCAGGCGCTTGCCGTCTTCGACCTCAGTGAGTCCGGATAGAACAGCGTCAGTGCTTTGGCGAAGCCCCGATAAGGGTCGGCCATGACGAGGCTGGCGGTTTCCTTCGGGACCCTGCGAACGTATTTCGGGGCTATGATGCACGCACTTGCCGCGGTCTCGGCCAGCAGAGGCAGATATTTCGGATTGTCCGTGAAGGACAGGTCGCCCTCGCCTGCATCATCCAGGGGCAGGACGTTCTTGAGCTTGAGATTGGGATCGGCGGATCCGCCGATCTCGGAGCCGGTGGCGTCGGCGACGGCGCGCAAGGAGAACGGACCGGCCCGCTCGAAAAAACCCGGGTGTTTCATCAAATCTCCCGCGAGTGGCTAAGCGCGTTGATCCATGGCGCGTAGCCATAAACCGAACTGGCGTCTTTTAGAAGTTCGTTGAGGCGCCGAAGCGGAAAAGTTCAGTTTCGTCGAAATCGGCCTTGAGAAGCGCCTCGGCGATGTCGGCGCGGAGCGGCCCAAGGGGGGACTGCCAAATAACGCTGAAGCCGGTCGAAAGACGGACATCGGCCGTGTCGAGGATGAAGCTGCCCTCGTCCGTCACCGCATCCACGGCGCGCGGGCTGGTGTTCCAGAGCGAACCTGCATCGACGAAGATGGCACCCTGCATTCCAAGGCTGTCCGGGATCAGCGGGAACGGGAAACGGAGTTCGGCCGTGGTGGACCAGAAGTACTGGCCGCCTAGAGCGTCGCGGCTACAATTCGGCACGCGCGCGCCTGTTGTTGGGCTCTCGCACGCATCACGCGGGCCGTAACCCGCTCTGTCGAAACCGCGGATTGTTTCGCCGCCCTTGAAGAAGAGGTCCGTCAGGCGGAGCTCATTCTCGCCCCAGCCATTGATTGCGCCGCCCTGCGCACGGCCAACCAAAGTAATCTTGTTGGTGACGGGATAATACCCACGGACATCGCCGACGAACCGGTTGTAGTTCACGTCGCCACCAAGTCCGGCAAAATCCTGAGAGAGCGATGCGAACATGCCGCTTGTTGGCTGCTGTGGCAGGTTCCGTGTGTCAAAGGCAACGGTATAGCCAAGGCTGGAGACCCAGACAGGACCGTCGCTCGCTGCATCCTTGACCGCGAGCGAGGCGTCGGAGGTCGCGTCGAAAATCTCCTCGCGCTGCAGCCGGTAACGCAGACCAAGCTGGGTGTCATCGGCAATCGGAAAGCCGACGCGAAGATTGGCGCCAGTGTCGCGCTGCCGGAATGAAGCCACGTCGCGCAGGTCGACCTCTTTGTGGAAGAGGTCGAAACCGGCCGCCATATTGCGATCGAGGAAGTGCGGCTCGGTAAAGCTGAAGTCGACCTGGGCGCGCTCAAAGCTGCCCGAGAATCCGAGCCGGACATATTGGCCTTTACCCATAAGGTTGCGCTCGGTGACGCTGATGTCGCCGATGACGCCCTCGGTCGTCGAATAGCCGGCGCCGAAGGAGAACTCACCGGTCGGTTGTTCCACCACCACGACCTGAAGGATGACGCGGTCGGCGGCGTTGCCTGGCTCCGTTTCAATGTCGATGGTCTTCAAAAAGCCCCTTGATCGCAGACGTTTACGCGCGGCCTCGACGAGCAAGCGGTTATAGGCGTCGCCTTCGGCGAGACGGAACTGCCGCCGGATGACCCTATCTTCCGTGCGGTAATTGCCCACGATGTTGATGCGTTCAATGTAGACCCGTGGCCCCTCGTCGATGACGTAAACGATGTTCATCATGTGGGTGGCCTGATCGCGCTCGAAGCGCGGGCGGACCTGTCCAAATGCATAGCCCTGCTCGGAGACCTTGATGGTCAAGGCTTCAACCGTCTTCTCAACCTTCTGGGCGTTGTAGCGGCGTCCCGGTCTGGTGAGGATTGCACCGTGCAAGCCATCGACATTCAGCGACGGCAAAGCGCTTTCGATATCGATGTAGCCGAATTGGTAGCGCTCGCCCTCCTCGATGGTGAAGGTGAGGAAGAAGCCCCGTCCGTCGCGATCGAGGTCGGCCGTCGCGGAGGTGATGCGCGCGTCGGCATAACCGTTCTTGAGGTAGAATTGGCGAAGCAATTCGCGGTCGAGGCTGAGCCTGTCGGGATCGTAGATATTGTCGCTCTTCAGAAAGCTCAGCAAAGTGGTGCGCTTTGTCGAGATGACATGGCGCAACTGCGATTCGCTGAAGGCGTGGTTGCCGATGAAGTTGATGGCGCGGACCTTGGTCGTCTGGCCCTCATTGATCTCGAATACAACGTCGATGCGGTTACTGTCGAGATGGATGATTTTGGGTTCGACCTGTGCCGAGTAATGGCCCTTGCGCCGATAAACAATCAGGATGCGCTGCACATCCGCCTGGACTCGGGCTCGCGTATAGACGGCGCGTGGTTTGAGCTGGACTTCAGGAGTGAGCGTCTCGTCGTCAATGTCCTCGTTCCCTTCGAACGCGACACGGCTGACGATCGGGTTTTCAACGACGATGACAATGATGGTCGAGCCGCTGCGACGAATGCGGACGTCCTGGAACAGGCCGGTAGCGAACAGCGTCTTGAGGGATTGATTGACCTCGCCGGGATCGTACGCGTCGCCCGATGAGAACGTCAGGTAGGACCGGACCGTCTCCGGCTCTACGCGCCGGTTGCCTTCAACAACGATGGATCGGATGACGGCGCCTTGGGCGGACGCATAGAGGTCGCCAAAACAGGCGCTGACGCCCAGCGAAAGCGGGACGCTACTCAGCACGAGGAGGGCCGCGAGCAGCCCT
>JAUWFF010000246.1 GCA_030607105.1 Filomicrobium sp. | reverse complement strand
TTCCGCCCAGGCGAATTTCAGTGCTGATTTCTTCGAGAAAGAGCAGCTCTATGGTGAAAACTTCTCGGCTGACTTCTTCACACAGCAGAATCTGTATGGCGAGAACGTCGACAGCGATTCCATCCGCAGCGGCCAGACCCTCCACCCCTCTGGTTTCTTAGGAGCCGAGGCGGAATAATTGGCCAAAGCATAAAAGCCGAAAAATCTTCGCGTAATGGGCGATGGACACAGGACCGCTCAACGGGCCGCTCCATCGCCCTCCTCATTTGGCGCCTCTAACCACCAGCAAGTCCGCCCTCCTTGAGGCCATCAAACAGCGCCTGCACCGCGATCGCCGCCAGCAGAATGCCGAAAACCCGCATCAAGACACGCTGCGCGGTAACACCAAGGCACCGCGCCAGCTCGGGCGCTATTAAGAGGAGACCCAAAGTGATCGCCAGCACGGCCCCGAGCCCGGCAAGTACACCGGCGAGATGAACAAGGTCGCCATCCGCCTGCGCCGCGAGAAGGATTCCGGCACTCATCGCTCCAGGCCCCGCCAGCAATGGCGTCGCCATCGGAAAAACCGCTAAATCATCCTTGTGCAAAGCCTTTTCGCCTTCCTTCGGCGTCAGCTTCGAACCACTGTTTGGCCGCGAAAAGATCATGTCCAGCGCGATAAGCCCCAAGATCGCCCCGCCTGCGGTTTTAAGCGCAGCGATCGTCACACCGAGCTTCGCCAGAAGCGGTTGCCCGAACAACGTGAACAATAGGAGGATGGCACTCGCGATGAAAACCGCCTTCAGCGCGACCCTCCGCCGCTCCTGAGACGTCATTTCGCTGGAAAACGCTGCGAAGAGCACCGCCGCCTCGACAGGACCAATCGTTGCAAAAAATGTAGTGAAGCTTGTCAGCGCGACGTTGAGAAAGTCCATTTACGCGCCCTTCATTTGTTAGCCGCGCCCCGCCGCGGCTGCCAAACAACTGATTTCCAGCAGTTTTTCGATGACTGTTACACGATTACCCCGTTAGCATGAGGTGCATGTGTACTGAGTCGCGACACCGCAAGATCGTGAAGGATCACTGATACGAAGGAGATGTAAATGGGAACATCCGACTTCGCGCGCACCCTGGACGGCTATTCGCTGACCACCGCGGAAATTCTTTACCGGTTGCCGGACCATCAAACGCTCCTGCAGACATTTATCTGGCAGGACTTTGATTTGCACCCGCGCTTTCCAAAGCTGCGCAGTTTTCTTGATTTCTGGGAAGCCCACCTCGATGGCCCGCTCTACAAGGTCACGGTGTGCCATAATCAGCTTGTCGCCCCCGCAGAAGTCCGGCTGCTTGACGGCGATTACCGCCTGAGCTGAAGGGGTTTCCCACGCAAAACTCGGTTATTTGTCATATCTTAAGCCAAAGCCGAACCACGACGCCCGCGGGCGCCTCGAAAACGCGCCAAATGATGGCGGCGGACGGTTAAGCGATGCCTCCACGATGATCCTAGCCCAGCAAAACCGGCGTATGGGGAGGGTGAAGGCGCTTGACGCTCATGCCCTTAACGAACATTCACTTGACCCTACAACGGGCTCACTTGATCGTATGGCTCTATAGCCTAAAAGCTAGAGCAGTTTGGCCGTGAATACCGTTTCGCAAGAGAAGTCCTCTCAACCACCAAGCAAAAAGGGAACCGCCGCGCGTATGAGTATGATCACGGAGACCGACGATTCGATTGTTCCGCGCCTGGAGGCCGCGTCCGAACGCGTGAAAGCCGCCCACAGCAGCGCCGCCACAGTTATTTTTGGTCAGGACGAGGTTATAGAACGGGCGCTGATCACAATTCTTTCGGGCGGTCATGCGCTGCTGATTGGTGTTCCTGGACTGGCCAAAACGCTCCTTGTCGAAACGCTGGGCACTGTCTTGGGGCTCGACGCAAAACGCGTTCAGTTCACGCCCGACCTCATGCCCTCCGATATCATCGGCTCAGAGGTTCTCGACGAAGTTCCCGGGCAGCAAAGGTCGTTCCGCTTCATCAAGGGCCCTGTTTTCACGCAGCTGCTGATGGCAGACGAAATCAACCGCGCCTCGCCGAAAACTCAGTCAGCCCTACTCCAGGCAATGCAGGAGCATCACGTCTCGGTGGCCGGCGTGCGCCACGACATCCCTGAGCCCTTCCACGTTCTTGCCACCCAAAATCCGCTGGAACAGGAAGGAACCTACCCACTCCCGGAAGCTCAACTCGACCGCTTCTTGCTGCAGATCGACGTTGGCTATCCCGACAGTGCCGCGGAACGGCGCATGCTGCAGGCGACCACGGGCAACCAGCAAACGCGTCTGAGCGCCGTCTTGTCAGCCGCCGAACTCATGGATATCCAGAGGCTCGTTCGCCAGATGCCGGTCCCCGACCGCGTCATAGACGGAATTCTCGGTCTCGTCCGCTCCGCCCGTCCCGAGCCCAACGGCTCGCGAGAGATTGATCAGTTCGTTACTTGGGGTCCAGGCCCGCGCGCCAGCCAAGCCCTGATGATGGCAGTCCGCGCCAAAGCCTTGCTTGACGGCCGCTTTGCGCCCTCCCTCGACGACGTCATTGATCTATCCAAGCCGGTCCTGAAGCATCGTATGGCGTTGAACTTCACCGGCCGGGCCGAAAAGAAGGATCTTGAAGAGATCATTGACCGGCTTTCAAAGATGGCGGGATAAGCCACAGATGATTGCGCGCGTCGAGACGCAGAATGATAGTGGAGTCGGGCAGGTCGTCGAAATTGAAGCGGCGGCCCACGCTCTTGCTGAGCGGCTGCCCGAACTGATGCTTGAAGCCGCTCGCATTTCACACACTGTCATGCATGGTGTACACGGCAGGCGCCGTGCCGGCCCAGGCGAGACGTTCTGGCAATTCCGTCAGTACGAACCCAACGATTCCACCGGCCTAATCGACTGGCGCCGAACCGCTTCAGCCAGCCACGTGTACATCCGTGAGCGGGAGTGGGAAGCCGCCCATACAATCTGGCTGTGGCCGGACCTGTCAGCCTCCATGCGCTTTCAAAGCTCGATCTCACCGATATCCAAGCGCGATCGCGCCCTGGTCCTAATGCTTGCCGTCGCCGAGCTTTTGGTCCGTGGTGGCGAACGCGTCGGCCTGCTTGGGCTGCCAGAGGATCCGACTGCCAGCCGCCGGGCAACCGCCAAGCTCGCCGAAGCCATAATTTCGCATGACGATAATCCAGCACTGACCTCAGGGCTTCCACCGCCCGCTCGCATCGGCCGCTTCTCCGGCGCGGTTCTGATTAGCGATTTTCTCGACCCCTTGGAGGATATCGGCGATGCTCTGAAGCATTTGGCCGGGGCAGACATTTCCGGCCACCTTATCCAGGTTCTCGATCCGATCGAAGAATCTCTCGCCTTCGAAGGCCGAATTCAGTTCGTTGACCCCGAGCGGGAATTGAACTGGACGGGAGATCGCGTTGAGAGCCTGCGCGAGGAGTATCAGGAGCGCCTTCAGGCGCACCGTGAAGGTCTTCGCGATCTGGCCAATCGCCTCGGATGGAGCCTGCTGGTCCACCACACCGACCGGCCCGCGACGGAACCAATGTTGAGCCTCATTGCAAGGTTGCAAGATGGCGGGAGGCACCCAGTATGAGTTTCGGCGCCCTTGCCTTCCTGAGCCCCTGGCTGCTGGCTGGTCTTGCAACCCTGCCGCTGATCTATTGGCTGCTGCGCACCACACCACCGCTGCCTAAGAGGATCCTTTGTCCGGCGACCCGCATTCTGGCTGATCTGGAAAACCGCGAAAAAACCCCGGCCAAGACGCCCTGGTGGCTATT
>JAUWFF010000393.1 GCA_030607105.1 Filomicrobium sp. | reverse complement strand
GGCGGGCCGCAGATCGCCCTCGACGTCGAATGCATTGAGGTTGAGGTGCGCGATCTTGGAGCCGCCTGGGCAACAAAAAAACGGCCTCATCACCCTGATGCCGCAGGAGAAGACGCTTAAGGCGACCGACCGGCCCCTGGGTTCAACCTTGCCCAGTTCTGCTCTCAACCCGTCCAGACCTTGATCCGGGGAACGCTAAACATAATGGCCAAACGACTGAACAACACCGACCCGGATTTCGAGCTGACCTTTGCCGCCCTCCTGGCTGAAAAACGCGAGGTGTCAGAGGAAGTCGACGGGGTTGTCGCGGGCATTCTCAAAGACGTCCGCAACCGCGGTGACGAGGCGCTCGTCGAGCTCTCGCGCAGATTCGACCGCATCGAGCTTGGCAAAAGTGGCATTGCGGTTGCCGCCGACGAAATCGCTGCGGCGCTGGAGCGGACGCGCAGAGAGGCGCCTGAAGCGCTAGAAGCGCTCAATTTCGCCTACCGCCGCATTGTGGCTCACCACCAACGTCAAAAGCCGAGCTCTGGCCGTTACAAGGATGAAACTGGTACCGTACTCGGAGAGCGGTGGACGCCGGTACAATCCGCCGGGCTCTATGTTCCAGGCGGCCTGGCTTCCTATCCAAGCACGGTGCTGATGAATGGCGTACCAGCCAAGGTTGCCGGAGTGCAGCGCATCGTCATGGTGGTGCCTATGCCCGCCGGTGAGGTCAATCCGTTGGTACTTGCTGCCGGCAGCATGATTGCTGACGAGATCTACCGCGTCGGCGGCGCCCAGGCGGTCGCTGCGTTGGCGTTCGGCACGGAAACCATCAAGTCAGTGGCCACCATCGTTGGACCCGGTAACGCTTACGTAGCTGCCGCCAAGCGGCAGGTCTACGGCACGGTTGGCATCGATTCAATCGCTGGCCCCTCCGAAGTGCTGGTCATCGCCGATGCCGCCAACGACCCCGAATGGATCGCTGCTGATCTTCTGGCACAGGCTGAACACGACACCGCCGCGCAATCGATCCTGATGACCGATGATGCTGCCTTCGCCGATGCGGTGGAACAAGCAGTTGAACGCCAGCTCACCCAATTGCCGCGACAGGATATCGCCGCATCCAGCTGGCGCGATTTCGGGGCGATAATCGTTCTCGATTCATTGAAAGCCGCGCCACCGCTCGCTGATCGCATTGCCGCCGAACACCTTGAGATCGCGACCGCTGACGCCGAGGACCTGACGGGAATGATCAAAAACGCAGGGGCCATCTTCATTGGATCGCACACTCCCGAAGTGATTGGCGATTACGTTGCCGGCACCAATCACGTCTTGCCGACCGCGCGTTCCGCACGCTTTTCTTCGGGCCTTAGTGTCCTCGACTTTATGAAACGTACCTCGATCCTGAAACTCGACGCCGCCGCGTTGGACGCCCTTGGCCCTGCCGCAATGACGCTGGCTCGATCCGAGGGCCTCGAAGGCCACCGCCGCTCGGTTGAGGTGCGCATGAGAAAACCCGACTGAGAGTGTTGCCATGTCGGAATTTGGTCCAAGCCCCCTGTCGCGTTCGCGCCTTTTCGAGATCAACCTCGATCAGGCCACGATCGCGCGCAAGAACCCCAACGTTGAACACGAGCGCGAGGTTGCCATTTTTGACATCCTCGAATCCAATGAGTTCAAGCTAGTCGGCCAGGACAAAGGTCCCTACCGGCTTGACCTTTCTATTACCGAAGACCGCTTGGTTTTGACCGTTGGCAATGAAACCGAAGTCGACATTGCCATACATGCAATGTCGCTGCAGCCATTCAAGAAGATCATCAAGGACTACTTTCTCGTTTGTGACAGCTACTACGAGGCCATCCACACTGCCTCACCGTCAAAGATACAGCAGATCGATATCGGTCGGCGCGGATTGCACGACGAGGGCAGTCGTCTCTTGGCGGAGCGGCTTGACGGAAAGATCGATGTCGATTTCGACACGGCGCGAAGACTCTTCACGCTGATTTGCGCCTTGCATTGGAAAGGTTAAGCCAGTGCCGCTGGCGGGGGCCCAAAACGCCGACGCGCGCCACGTGCTGTTTGCGTGCAGCCTTAACGCTGTTCGCTCGCCGATGGCCGAAGGCATTCTGCGTCACTTGGTCGGTCCTCGCATTCAGGTTTGCTCGGCTGGCGTCCGCGCCGGCGACATCGATCCTTACTGCGAAACAGTGATGGGTGAGATCGGCATTGACCTCTCAAAACATAAGCCTACGGCCATTTCCGAATTCGAAGATGAGGCCTTTGACCTCATCGTCTCGTTGTCACCGGAAGCCCATCACCAGGCTCTGGAGCTGACCCGTACGATGCCCGCCCGGGTCGAGTACTGGCCCACCCTTGATGCGACGGCGCTGCCCGAGGACGCCACCAACGAGCAAATTCTGGCGAGTTACCGGAAGGTCCGGGATCATCTTTTTCGGCGTATCAAGATGCGCTTCGCTGTCTCAGGGGGACCGGCACCCTGATGCCCATCATAAATAAGAAAAACAATGCCCTGCTAGATTGGTAGCTACACGGCCGGGCCCGTTTTTTTGGTCGCAATGTATGCCAAGCCGTGATC
>JAUWFF010000354.1 GCA_030607105.1 Filomicrobium sp. | reverse complement strand
AAAGTGCAGCCTACTGATTGAGCGAGGACAGACCTGCAGAATATAGCAGCGGGAGCCGTTCCGCCATGGGACAGGCTCTCACGATATCGTTGTACCGCAGTCCCTTCAGTTGCCCGCTATCGCTCGAACCGCCTGTACTTTATGCGGTGGGGTTCGACGGCTTGGTCGCCGAGGCGACGTTTCTTGTCTTCCTCATAGGCTTCGAAGTTCCCCTCAAACCATTCCACGTGGCTGTCGCCCTCGAAGGCAAGAATGTGGGTTGCCAGACGGTCAAGGAAGAAGCGGTCGTGGCTGATGACCACGGCGCAGCCTGGAAAATCCTCCAATGCGGCTTCGAGAGCCGACAAAGTTTCCGTATCGAGGTCGTTGGTGGGCTCGTCGAGCAGCAACAGGTTGCCGCCGTCTTTCAAAAGCTTGGCCAGATGAACGCGGTTGCGCTCACCGCCAGAGAGCATGTCGACCTTCTTTTGCTGATCGGTGCCCTTGAAATTGAACCAGCTGCAATAGGCGCGTGAGGGCACTTCGCGCTTGCCGCCGAGCGAGATGATGTCGAGGCCGTCGGAGATAACTTCCCAGACGGTCTTCTTGGCATCGAGATCATCGCGGGACTGATCGACATATGAGATCTTCACGGTGTCGCCGACACGGATCGCGCCGCCATCGGGTTCCTCCTCGCCGACCAGCATCTTGAACAGCGTCGTCTTGCCGGCGCCGTTGGGGCCGATGACGCCAACGATGCCGCCTGGCGGCAGTTTGAAACTCAGGTCGTCGATCAGTAAACGGTCCTCGAAGCCCTTTTTGAGCTGGTCAGCCTCGATGACGACGTCGCCGAGCCGGGGGCCGGTAGCAATGTTGATGGACGAGCGGCCGAGATCCTCGCGGCCGGCTTCCTCTGCCAGCTTTTCGTAGGCGGTGATGCGGGCCTTGGATTTGGCCTGGCGGGCCTTGGGCGAAGAGCGGATCCATTCCAACTCGCGGCTCAATGCGCGCTGCTTGGCTTCCTCCTGTCCCTTTTCAACCTCGAGGCGTTTGGCTTTCTGCTCCAGCCAGCTCGAATAGTTGCCGTGGTAGGGCACGCCCTGGCCGCGATCCAATTCGAGGGTCCATTCAGTGATGTTGTCGAGGAAGTAGCGGTCGTGGGTGACCAGGATGACGCAACCGGCGTACTCCTTAAGGAAGCGTTCCAGCCAAGCAACCGACTCGGCATCGAGGTGGTTGGTGGGTTCGTCGAGTAGCAGAATGTCGGGCTTGGAGAGCAGCAGCCTTGTGAGCGCGACCCGGCGCTTTTCGCCGCCGGACAGTTTGGTGACTTCGGCATCACCGGGCGGACAGCGCAGGGCATCGAGGGCCTGCTCAACCTGGGTATCTAGGTCCCAGAGATTTTGCGCATCGATCTGGTCCTGGAGCGTGGCCATCTCCTCGGCGGTCTCATCGGAGTAATTCATGGCGAGCTCGTTGTAGCGATCGAGCAGTGCCTTCTTTTCGGCGACGCCTTCCATCGCGTTTTCGAGCACGTTTTTTTCGGGATCGAGTTCGGGCTCCTGCGGCAGATAGCCGACCTTAATACCGTCGGCGGCCCAGGCTTCGCCGACGAAGTCGCCCATCTGGCCGGCCATGATGCGCAAAAGCGTCGATTTACCGGCGCCGTTGAGGCCGACGACGCCGATCTTGGCGCCGGGCAGGAACGACAGCGATATATCCTTTAGGACCTGTTTGCCGCCCGGGTAGGTCTTGGACAGCTTGTGCATGTGATAGACGTATTGCGGGTTCGCCATTTTGGGCGCTCCTGTCGCTTCGTGCGGGTGTCGGGAAACTTGTCAAGGAAGCGGTTGTAGCCGAAGAGTGCGGCGCGAACAATGGCTGGCGTCTTCAGCTCAATTCAAACCGAGTTCCTTCATAAGTCGATGGCCCCGATAGGTCCATGCGCGCCAATCCGCCTGGCGGCTTTTGATTTCGTTTGTAAGGCTTTCAATGCGGCGAGCCAACCGTGCTTCGAAGCTGTTCATAGTACTGTCCGCGGGTCGTTCGCAGTCTGACGGCCGCTTCAATTTCTTCAGCGCAGGCAGCGCCGTAGGACCGAAGCGCAAGAGGTATTTGACGTCTACGGCTGCCCCTTGCTCTTCGGCCTTGCCGCACTGCGACACATTATAGTCCGCGATGGTGCGTCCGAAATCGACAAAGCAGGACACGTAAAGGACGGAGAGAAACGCTATGGCGTTGGCATTGAAGAGCCAGCGACTGCTCTTCGACAGGGCAATCCGTGCGACGATCAGCATTAACCCAATGGCGACTAGGCCCATGCCCATGAGACCGACCACTCTGAGATAGCTCAGCGCATAGGCGTCGATGTAAATTCCCATCCGCTGCATCGCAAAGATGACAAGAAGAATCGACTGCGCGACCCAGAGATACATGAGCACGTAGGCCCAACATGAGGGTTGCCTTGTGGTCCGCGATGGAAACGCAAGCAGTACGAAGCAGGCAGCAAGGAGCGCCGCTACAGTCAGAGTAAAAGTGCCTGAGTGGACGTAGGAGGCATAGGTCAGGCCTTCAGGCAGCGACGCGCCAGCCCATAGATATTGCAGATCAAGGCTGTTTTGGAATGCGAATACAGCGTTGCAAAGTGCCATCGAGCGGACGATGATTTCTTGGGTTAGAAACGTGCGCTGCTGCTCGTTGTTTGGTTTTGCCGACTGTCCAGTCTTGTTCTGTTCCTTCTCACCTGAGAAGGCGACTGCTCTCAAAAAACACCATATACCACAGAAGAAGATTACCCAGAACCAGAGGCGGGAGGAGCTAGGGAGTTCCAGATTCTCGAGAAACTTCAGCGGCTCCAGGCTGTTTGCGATGATTGGATTGCCGGATGCAAAAAGCAGTAGAAAGCCACCCGCAAGGCATAGCGGAGGAATCCACACTTGCGCAGCGCGTAGCAGCCGCTGGAACGCGCCGTGCCCTTCTGTCCAGCTGGGCATTTCAATG
>JAUWFF010000031.1 GCA_030607105.1 Filomicrobium sp. | reverse complement strand
TTCCGCTGGAATTTTGGCCGCGGGTTCGAATTTGTATGTTTCGACCGTTCCCGGGATGGGTTCCTCGGCCAGGTCCGGCAATACCAGGTGGTCTTCCTTTCGCGCCAGATTGTCTCTTGGCGGTGGAACCGTTTCGAATTTTCGGGATGCAGTCTCCGATTTCGTGCCGCCGGTGGATTTTGTCTTGGCTAGGGCTGGTGGTAGTGGTGGCGGCGGTGACAGGGATTGGCCCCTGGAGTTCTCGTGGAACTTGTCCTTTACACTCGTCGCGGGGATGGGAGGCGGCAGCGTTCCCTTGGCGATCGCGGACGTTGTCTGATCAGGGGCCTTGGAAGTTGGCAATGCTGGCGGAAGAACACCCTTCTTGCTGGTTTTCTTCGGTTTGGTGCCATCCTTCTTAGCAGCGCCGACGCTTTTTGCTTTTGGCAATCCGGTGGCTTTTGAAGTCTTCTTTATTGAATCGGATTTGGATTTCGGACTGGGGTCCTTGGAGGCGGCCGCCAGACGCGCGGACAGGCTCGGCGGCCTCGGACCGTCCACGCCCGTTGCGGCAACCTCATCTTCCGATTGATTTTTACGTTTATCGTCTTGAGCCATCCACCCGTCCGAATCGCGCCGTGTCCCCTAATGGCAAATCAGAGGTTAGTCCGAACTGTCGAGTGAGCTCAATTGGTTGCCGTGCGTTATCCGACGCCAATTGTCCGGCGCTGGTGCCCCCAGTAGCCTTTGCCCACCGAGTGTGACCGCTAGTGCACATTGAGGGCGAAAGCGTGACGGCGCCGAAGGTCACGAGAACGGTTTCTTAACGGAACATCTCCGCGGTGGCATAATTTCAAGGGTATCGGTTCACATCCTGTTTTGAGGTTGAGGGTAATCTTTGCGGACTTGGAGGATGTACGCGGTTTGGAGAGCGTTATGCATAGTGCGCAAACTGAGGCTGAGATGTATCACTCCGCGAAAGAGTTCGACACGGAATCGCCTGTGTTCGAGTTAGGGCATCTGCAACGCTACACTCTTGGAGATAAGGCCCTGCAAAGTGAGGTCCTGGGGCTATTTCGTGAACAAATTGCCTCGAGTTTGTTGGTCCTGCGCGAATCCAGCGCTCGTGACGACAGCATGACTTGGCGCATGGCTGCTCACACGCTCAAGGGTTCTGCCCGGGCGGTTGGAGCGTTTCGGCTGGCTGAAGCTGCCGAACTCGCGGAGAGCGACCATGCAACACGTGAAGCTCGTGTGAAAGGGACCGAACGCATTGCAAGGGCTGCCGTTGTAACGGTTGCCGCCATCAGTTAGGCCCTACTCCAACGAATATTTTACCCTCCTCAAACTTCCAGATCACGCGTTTTTGCCGATTCAGCGCCACCTACGTCGCGCGCTGGGCTTGATGCGGAACGTCGCGGCGTCTAAGTGTCGGTCGCTTAGTGCGTTTGACGATCCGATGCGCCGCACGCTGATGCGGCGTTGTCCAGATTGTACTCGCCTCCATGACGAATCTTTCAAAGCCCGGGGAGCTCCTTTCAGCCCATGGCCAAAATTACCTTCATTCAACCTGATGGCAGCAAACAAGTCGTGGAGGCGACGGTCGGCCAGACGGTGATGGAAGCAGCAAAACTCGAAAATGTGCCGGGGATCGAAGCGGAGTGCGGCGGGGCGTGCGCCTGTGCCACATGTCACGTGTACATTGCGGAAGGTTGGCGAGAGAAGACGGGTGCGCCATCTGAGATGGAAGAAGACATGCTTGATTTTGCCTTTGATGTCCGCACGGAAAGTCGACTTTGCTGCCAGATCAAGGTGACTGAGGAGCTCGACGGGCTCATCGTGCAGGTGCCGGCAAAGCAGTTCTAGTCCCAGGAACGAATGGCGAGCCGAGGCGTCAGAAGCCGGCGTTTGCTGTCGCTATTAGGATTGTCGTGAAGGAATCGCAGGTCTGACCGGAGGCGGTTGGCTGTGTGGAGTTGGCGGGCAAGGGCCGGCCAGAAGGGCGATTTGTAATGACGATGGTTCAGGATCGACCGCCAGGTCAGATAATTGAAACGGATGTCGTGATTATCGGTGCCGGGCCTGTTGCCTTGTTTGCGGTCTTTGAACTTGGTCTTCTCGACATTAGGGCGCATCTCATTGACATCCTCGATAAGCCTGGTGGACAGTGCGCTGAGCTTTATCCAGAAAAGCCGATTTACGACATTCCTGGTCTGCCGGTGGTCACCGGTCAGGAGCTCACCGACCGTCTGATGGAGCAGATCAAACCATTCGACCCTACGTTTCATCTCAATGAACGCGTTGATGAGATCAGCAAACATGACGATGGCCGCTTTCTGCTGAAAACGGATGTGGGAACCTGCTTCCTCACGAAAGTGGTGGTGATCGGCGCGGGGGGCGGATCGTTCACTCCGAAGCGGCCTCCCATCGATGGTATCGAGGCCTATGAGGGAACGTCGGTGCACTATTCGGTGCGCCGGATGGAAGTCTTCCGCGACAAGAACATCCTGATCGTTGGCGGAGGCGACTCGGCGCTAGATTGGACTTTGAGCCTGCAGCCGTTGTCCAAGAGTTTGACGCTATTGCACCGGCGCGATGATTTCCGGGCGGCGCCGCATTCAGTGGAGAAGATGCGGGAGATGGTGGCCGCCGGCGACATGCGCCTGATGATCGGCCAATTGAGCTGCTTGCACGGCAACGACGGACTTTTGGAATCAGTGACCGTTAAGACCAAAGAGGGTGAGGAGCGACTGCCTGTCGACACCCTCCTACCCTTCTTTGGGCTTACCATGAAGTTGGGCCCGATCGCGGACTGGGGCCTCAATCTGGAAGAAAACCTGATCCCGGTTGATACAGAGAAATTCGAGACCAGCGAACCGCGGATCTTCGCCGTTGGCGACATCAATGTTTATCCCGGCAAGCTGAAATTGATCCTCTCGGGCTTCCACGAAGCCGCTTTGATGGCGCAGAAGGCACATAAATATATCTATCCGGATAAGAAGCTTTTGTTTCAATACACGACATCCTCTTCGAGCCTGCAGAAGAAGCTCGGTGTGCGTTGAGTGTGTGCGGACCGTGATGGTGTGATTGTCCAGCAGAACGATCGTAAATTGGCGAGGGTGACGATCGATGTGGCCACTCTTTCGAGTTTCTGGTCCCACGGTTCATTCGAGCTTTGATTTTCGGGAATGTGATTGTTGGGCGGGGGCTGCGGTAAACGTCACATGACAGCCTGGTTGGAATCGTGTTGGAGGTGCGCAGCTCGACGGGGGAGCGGGTCCGGTTTTTACGAAAACAAGCCTGGGGAGCGAGTTTTTTAAATCGGGAGTGCCCCCACTAACACTGACATCCGCGCCACAATGTTCCACTCTTGTTCCTTCAGAACAAATCATGTACGATAGTCTCGTAAAGTGACGTGGACTTGATGTGCAACTCATGAGAGATTGGGAATCGCGCTATGAACAAGCCGAAACTTCAGGTTGTCGAAGGGGGTGTTATGGACAAGCAACGGGCGCTGGAAGCAGCTCTTGCACAGATCGATAAGAACTTCGGCAAGGGCTCGATCATGCGCCTGGGCGAGAATAATCACGCCCATGACATTGAGGCGATCCCGACCGGTTCGCTTGGATTGGATTTGGCGCTCGGTATCGGCGGATTGCCGCGCGGGCGGGTGATTGAGATTTATGGGCCGGAAAGCTCCGGAAAGACGACCATGGCGCTGCACGTTGTCGCTGAGGCGCAGAAGAACGGCGGCACCTGCGCGTTCATCGACGCTGAGCACGCCCTTGATCCGGTTTATGCGAAGAAGCTTGGTGTCCAGGTCGAGGATCTTCTGGTCTCACAGCCCGACACGGGAGAGCAGGCGCTGGAAATCGCCGATACCCTAGTACGTTCGGGTGCGATTGACGTGCTGATTGTCGATTCGGTAGCGGCGCTCACGCCGAAGGCCGAACTCGAAGGTGAGATGGGCGATAGTCTGCCGGGGTTGCAGGCTCGTTTGATGAGTCAGGCGCTGCGCAAACTGACGGCTTCTATTTCACGGTCGCGCGGGATGGTGATTTTCATCAACCAGATCCGTATGAAGATTGGCGTGATGTTTGGCAGTCCAGAGACGACGACCGGCGGCAATGCTTTGAAGTTTTATTCGTCCGTACGGCTTGATATCCGCCGGATTGGCGCGATCAAGGACCGTGATGAAATCGTTGGCAACCAGACCCGCGTCAAGGTGGTCAAGAACAAGGTCGCCCCACCTTTCAAACAGGTTGAGTTCGACATCATGTACGGAGAAGGCATCTCCAAGCAGGGAGAGCTTATCGATCTGGGGGTGAAGGCGAACATTGTAGAGAAATCCGGGGCCTGGTTCTCCTATGGCGGGCAGCGAATCGGACAGGGCCGGGAGAACTCCAAGGCGTTCCTACGGGATAATCCGAAAGTGGCCACTTCCATCGAGCGAGCCATCCGCGAGAATGCAGGGTTGGTTTGCGATCATCTGTTGGTTGAGCCAGAGGACAAGTTGGAGGCGAGCGAGGGCGAGGAGTCGGCGCTGAACTCGGTGGAGGCGGCGGGAGATGAGTCCGGGCGGAGCGGAAGTAAGCGGGCCCGCCGCTAGAACTCGGGATTCGTTGCAGATTTACATTTTTTTGTGGGTGAGCTCCAGATAGGGTCTCGCCCACAGTTATTAGGAGCCCGACATGGTCAATGGTTGGGGTTTCTAGACACGTCTCACGGGCACCGGTAAAAGAAACGATGCCCGGTGGATTGGTCGTTTGACCGCCTTGCGCCGGCGCATCGGGGCCCGTGCCCGCCGTTCGATAGTTCGTAAAACGTCACCCGCGTGGGGAGGGCTCGAGGCCACGCCAAATATAGTGGGTGGCCAGATCGCCCGGGCCGCCGCGGGACTTCCTGAGAGGCATAGAATGACCGGCGTCAACGAGATCCGTAGAGGGTTTCTCGACTACTTTCGCAAGGCAGGGCACGAGGAAGTGGCTTCGTCGCCGCTTGTGCCGCGTAACGATCCGACTTTGTTGTTCACCAACTCCGGCATGGTGCAGTTCAAGTCGGTATTCACCGGTCAAGAGACGCGGGATTACACTCGTGCGGTGACATCGCAAAAATGCGTGAGGGCAGGTGGCAAGCACAACGATCTCGACAATGTCGGGTACACAGCGCGTCACCACACATTCTTCGAGATGTTGGGGAACTTCTCGTTCGGCGATTATTTCAAAGCCGAGGCGATCGAGTTTGCCTGGAGCCTGGTCACCAAGGAGTTCGGGCTCGACGCCAAGCGGCTTCTGGTCACGGTCTATCATGACGATGACGAGGCTTTCGATCTTTGGAAGAAGATCGCCGGCATTCCCGATAGCAAGATTATCCGTATCTCTTCTTCGGATAACTTCTGGCAGATGGGCGACACCGGGCCATGCGGTCCCTGCTCGGAGATCTTTTATGATCATGGTCCGCATATTCCTGGGGGACCGCCAGGTTCGGCTGATGAGGATGGCGATCGCTTCATCGAGATCTGGAACCTAGTCTTCATGCAGTACGATCAGGATGAAGCGGGCGAGTGCCAACCGTTGCCGCATCCATCAATTGATACCGGCATGGGGCTAGAGCGGATTGCGGCCGTTCTGCAGGGGACGCACGACAACTATGAAACCGACCTTTTTCGCGCGCTAATCGCGGCCAGCGTGGATTTAACGGGTGTCGAAGCTGAGGGCGACAACAAAGGCAGCCACCGGGTGATTGCCGACCATTTGCGGTCAACCGCATTCCTGATAGCGGATGGTGTTTTGCCGGGAAACGAGGGACGTGGGTACGTGTTGCGCAGGGTTATGCGACGGGCCATGCGCCATGCCCACCTGCTCGGTGCCGAGGAGCCGTTGATGCACCGTCTGGTTCCGGCGTTGATCAGGCAGATGGGTGATACCTATGCAGAGCTGGGCCGCGCGTCAGCGCTAATCACCGAAACGATGCGCTTGGAGGAGACCCGTTTCCGGAAGACGCTGGCCAAGGGGCTGGTGCTGCTTAAAGATGCGACGGACAACCTTTCAGCGGGTGATATCCTTTCCGGCGATGTGGCCTTCAAGCTTTACGATACTTACGGGTTTCCGCTTGATCTGACAGAGGATGCGTTGCGGGCGCGCAGCATCGGTGTTGATACCGCTGCGTTCCAGACGGCAATGGAAAAGCAGAAGGCCGAGGCGCGCAAGGCCTGGAAGGGCTCCGGTGAGGCTGCCACGGAGACGGTCTGGTTCGATGTTCTCGAAACAGCAGGAGCAACGGACTTCCTGGGCTACGATACGGAAACCGCAGAAGGGGAGATCCAGTCGGTTCTGCGCGGGGGTAAGACCGTCAAGTGGTTGAAGACCGGCGACGAAGCGCAGATCGTTCTCAACCAGACGCCCTTTTATGCAGAGTCGGGTGGTCAAATCGGGGATAGCGGGGTTATTTGCGGGGCGCGCGATTCGGTGTTCCGCGTAAGTGATACACAAAAGAAGGTCGGTAACCTCATCGTGCATTACGGCACGGTGGAGCGGGGTTCTTTCAAACCTGGCGAAGCGGTTGAGCTTGAAGTCGATCATGGCCGGCGTTCGGCGACGCGTTCGAACCATTCGGCGACGCACCTTGTGCATGAAGCTCTACGTCAGGTTCTAGGCTCGCACGTCGCGCAGAAAGGGTCCCTGGTCGCGCCAGATCGCTTACGTTTTGATTTCTCGCATCCCAAGCCGATGAGCAGAGAAGAAGTGCAGCGGGTCGAGCTGCTCGCCAATGAGATCGTTGCCGAGAACGTTCCCGTTACAACGCGATTGATGGCGGTCGATGATGCGATGGAGTCGGGGGCAATGGCCCTGTTCGGGGAAAAGTACGGCGACGAGGTGCGGGTTGTTTCAATGGGTGTGCCGGACGAAAAAAGCGTGACCGATGACGGGAAGAAGAAAACCGCCTGGTCACTTGAGCTTTGTGGGGGAACGCATGTCGCCCGGACAGGGGACATAGGGCTTATTCACATCGTCTCAGAGAGTGCCAGCGCAAGTGGTGTGCGTCGAGTGGAGGCCGTCACCGCGGATACCGCGCGTTTGTTCCTCGCCGAGCAGGACGGGCGTGTTCGCGAGGCGGCTTCGTTGCTGCGAACACGCGCGGAAGATGTTGTTGACCGGGTGCGGGCGTTGCTGGAAGAGAAAAAGCACCTTGAGCGGCAGCTTTCCGATACAAAGCGACAGGCCGCGCTTGGCGGCGGTGGTGGTGCGGTTCAAGCTAGCGGTGATGCCATTAAGACGATCGGCGACGTCAGATTGTTCTCGCGAACCGTTGAGGGGCTCAATCCAAAGGATCTGCGCGGGCTTGTCGATGAGGGCAAGAAACAGGTTGGGTCCGGGGTTGTTGCGATTATCGGCGTGACGGACGATGGCAAGGCAGGCCTTGCCGTGGGTGTCACCGATGATCTCACAGCGACATGGAGCGCCGTTGATTTGGTGCGAGCCGGTGCGGCGGCGCTTGGCGGCAAGGGCGGCGGTGGCCGCCCGGACATGGCGCAGGCGGGTGGTCCCGACGGGCGTAAAGCGCAGGACGCGCTGAGTGCTATTGAAGAGCGGCTTGCCGGTTAGAGAGAGGCTGACGGCCTGTTTTCCGCCTGCCTCATGTCAGCCGTGTTTTCCCAACCCTTTTCTGGCGGATTGTCGGGTGCACAAAGGATTGAGGACATGGGGTTGCCAAAACACCGAGCAGTATTGTTACGGAAGAGACCAACGAGACTGCGCAAAATTCAGCGGCAGCGGGGGCACCGCGTCGGTTAGGCGGGACCTAATTTGGAAGCATCCTGACGGGCCTTGCCTCCGCGGTGGCCTTGGTTTTTTCGGCGATCAGTCTTTAGCACAGCGTGCTGAAGCAGCCGGAACTTGAGGCACACTGTCACAAGTCGTGGACTACAACAGGGACTTGGGCGGCGGGTGGGAGGTGCTCGCGATGGAACTGAGCTTGATTTGTCCTTGACGGTGACATCGGCCGAAGGTGGCGAGAGCAAAGTCTACTACTCAGCCTTCATGGTGCGTGGAGACTGGCTCGTGTTGCCGGGGCGTTTTGATCCGCAAACGTGGGCTCTGAGCGTGTCGATGGAACCAAGTAACCGTTCGCTCCACTCGCCGTGCGGGGGCGGGACAGTTACTAAGGAACGCTTCTACTTTGCCGCAATGGAAAGGCATTTCCGAAGTTGGTCCGCGCCAAGGGTAATTATCGCATGGAGCT
>JAUWFF010000374.1 GCA_030607105.1 Filomicrobium sp. | reverse complement strand
GACTGCACCGTGTTGATCTCGTAGATCGCTAGCCCCTGTTACACCAGCGCCTTCAGTCGCTTATCGATCTCGCCGCGGATGCCGACGTCACGACCTTCGATCCGAACACCGTTTGTGACAACTCGACGGTTAAGCACGGTGCGCGTCAGACGGCAGGCATTCCTTTTGTTGCCCTCAACGGCGTTGTCATGGTGAAGGACACCAAGGTTCTCAAGAACGTGCACCCCGGAATACCAATGTGCTTGTCAGAGAGGGCGACATCCAAGTAACCACGGTGCTGTTCCCAACGGTAGCGTCGCTTGATGGACGAGCCCCGTCCGATCGGCGCTAGACTTCGATGTCGCAGGCCATGAAAAAGCCGGAGTCGGTTTTGGCCGCGGCCTTCGAGGATTGCTCGGCCTGCTGCGCAGCTTATGCCGCTCTGGAGACACCCGTCTTCGGATCAAGCTCGCCCGAGGCGTAGCGCAGGGCCATTTCGCTCATCGGGATGACCTTGAGCTTCGAAGCTTGGCCAGCGGTGCCGAAGGCTTCCAAACGCGACTTGCAAATACTGGTCATGGCCTCCCGGGCGGGCTTCAGGTATTTGCGTGGGTCGAACTCAGACTTGCTAGTCGACAAGATCTTGCGGATCGTCGCCGTCGCCGCAAGACGCAAGTCGGTATCGATGTTGACCTTGCGCACACCATGCTTGATGCCGCGCACGATCTCCTCGACTGGCACGCCGTAGGTTTCCTTCATCTCGCCGCCGAACTCATTGAATACTTCCTGCCAATCCTCTGGCACCGACGAGGATCCGTGCATGACGATGTGCGTATTCGGCAGCCGCTTGTGGATCTTCTCGATGACATCCATGGCGAGCACGTCGCCTGTAGGCTTGCGCGTGAATTTGTAGGCGCCATGCGAGGTGCCGATTGCGACCGCCAGCGCATCGACCTTGGTGTCGGCAACAAACTGTTTCGCCTCTTCCGGGTTCGTTAGAAGCTGTGATTTGTCGAGTTTTCCTTCAAAGCCGTGTCCGTCTTCAGCTTCGCCTTCACCTGTCTCCAGCGAGCCCAGGCAGCCAAGCTCACCCTCGACTGAAGCGCCGATCATGTGCGCCAGTTCTGAGACCTGCTTGGTGACGGCGACGTTGTAGTCATAGTCGGCTGGCGTCTTTGCGTCTTCCTTCAGCGAGCCATCCATCATCACTGACGTGAAGCCGTTGCGGATCGCCGACAGGCACGTGGCAACGTTATTGCCATGGTCCTGATGCACGCATAGCGGGATATCAGGATAGATCGCCTCAAGCGCCTCCATCATTTTTGCCAGCATGATGTCGTTGGCATAGGCGCGCGCACCGCGAGAGGCTTGGATGATCACCGGCGATTCGGTGGCCTTCGCGGCCTCCATGATTGCCAGGCCCTGTTCCATATTGTTGATATTGAAAGCAGGAACCCCGTAGCCGTTCTCAGTGGCATGGTCGAGCAGTTGTCGAAGTGTGATCCGCGCCATGAACTTGAACTCCCGTTTTGCTTATCAGAACTCGATCTCGGACTAAGCGCCAATGAACGTACAGACATGACATCAAAGTCACGCTTGGCCTATGACTTCGCGCGCGGCATCCACAACCGCCTGCGACGTCAGGCCAAAGTGCTCGTAAAGATGTCCAGACGGCGCCGACGCGCCGAAGCTCGACATCCCGATGAACCGGCCCGTCGCGCCAATCCACTTTTCCCAGCCAAATCCCATTGCCGCTTCTATGGCAACGCGCGGTGCCGTGCCCAGCACCTCGTCTCGATACGCAGGCTCTTGTGTCTCGAACTTTTCCCAGCACGGCATCGAAACGACCGCCGCAGCGATTCCGTCGCGAGCCAGAGCCTCGGCTGCGTTAACTGCGATCGCCACCTCCGATCCGGTGGCCAGGATCGTGACGTCTCTTGGACCGGTAGTTTCACGTAGCACATAGGCGCCTTTGGCGGCGCGGTTTTCGTCGGTATGCTTAGTCCGCAATGTTTGAAGCCCCTGCCGCGACAGCGCCAGGATGGACGGCGTTTCTTGGTCTTCCAGTGCCGCCAGCCAGCATTCAGCCGTTTCCACCGCATCGGCGGGGCGGAACACATTAAGGTTCGGCATCGCTCTGAGGCTCGGCAAATGCTCGACCGGCTGGTGCGTTGGCCCGTCTTCACCAAGTCCGATGGAATCGTGCGTCATCACGTAGATCACACGCTGCCCCATCAGCGCCGAAAGCCGGATCGCGGGGCGGCAGTAATCCGTAAAGACAAGAAAGGTTCCGCCATAAGGAATGAAGCCGCCATGCAGGGCGATACCGTTCATGACCGCGGCCATGCCGTGTTCGCGCACGCCGTAGTGTATGTAGCGGCCGCCGAAGTCTTCGGCGGTGACAATGGACATGTCCTTGGTCAGTGTATTGGTTGACCCGGTCAGATCGGCGGAGCCGCCAACAGTATTCGGCAACGCGACGTTGATCACTTCAAGCGCCATCTGCGAAGCTTTGCGCGTTGCGACGTTGGGCGCCTGCTCGGAGAGTTTCGCCTTGTGCGCGTTGATCGCACCACTCAGTGTCTCCGGCAACGCGCCCGACATCGCCGCTTCAAACTCCACCCGCTTGGCCGATGCGCTAACGCGCTCCTGCCAGGCGGCTTGTGCGTGAGCGCCACGTTGCCCCGCCGCCCTCCAGGCGTTCAGGACGTCAGTCGGGATCTCAAATGGAGCTGCGCTCCATTCGAGGACTTCACGCGTCGCCGCGATCTCCTCATGGCCAAGCGGTGCGCC
>JAUWFF010000271.1 GCA_030607105.1 Filomicrobium sp. | reverse complement strand
TAGCACTCAACAATCCTGCCTTCGCCAACACCTATAAAAAAACAACCGCGTCACCGGACTGCCGGAGCGCATCGACGACGCGCGCTTCGGCCGGCTACCCGAAGGCACGCTCAAGCACATCGCGGTTGGCTCGAGCACCTTCAGCTTATTCACACTTGACGCCAAACAAGGAACCCCACAACCGCCCGGACGGGGTGCATTCAGCTCCGACCCAACTTGATGCGCACTCCCGGTGCGGGCCGCTCAAGCAACACTTCATGCCGGAAGCGGAACAGCTTCGCCGGCCGGCCTCCTGTACGCGTCTTGACGTCCCCCGTCGGCTCAACCAACCCCGCGCTCTCAACCAGTCGCCGGAAGTTCTGCTTGTGCAGATGCGGACCAAGAATCGCCTCGACATGCTTTTGCAATTCGAAAAGCGTGAACTCCTCCGGCATCAATTCGAAAATTACGGGCCGATATTTGATCTTCGCTCGAACGCGGCCGATAGCGGTTGCCAGAATCCGGCGATGGTCAAAGCGCATCGGCGCACCAATGGGATCAGCGGATACACCGCTGGCGACCGCGGTCTCCGGACGGTCGCGCCGTGCTTCCGTCACCATACCGGCTTCGTATAGGAGCTCATAGCGCTCCAAAACCTTTTCTTCGTCCCAGGCGGCCCCATCAAGACCAAAACAGATCTTGGTCCGTTGATAGCGATCGATCGGGCGGTCGGGCGATGGCCGGGTATTCGGGCTCTGGGCCCACCGGGCAAGCTCCGGAGCGATCACGTCATCGATCACCGACGGACGGCCTTTTCTCCAGTCCTCCCACGGGAAGAAATGGTACCAGCTTCGCCAGCCGCCCGAGCGCAGGTCCTGCGCACAGCCAGCACGCGTTAAGGCGAGATATCCAATCGACACAATGGGTGGATTAAGATCGCCGGGCTGCGCGTGCCGACCGCGGTCACCAAATGTGTAAAGTTGCTCGACATAGCCAAGATCGATGCCAGTCTGTTCGTTAACCCAGGACCTCAGACCGATTTCCAATGTGCGATGATCAAGCGGTGAGAATGGCCCGAATGGTAGCCCCTCTGCAGTCCCCATCTTGTCCGCACTATCGCGGACCACGAGAACGACTGGTTCGTCGTTCGCGACCGATACAATGGCAGCGTTGAGACCGATCTCAACACCCGATTTCTCAACGCGCACCGGTCGCTTCGGAATCTCCGCGGCCGGCATTTTCGAAACCTCGGGACTTATATTCATTCCTGTCGTCACGGCGACAACCTCCGTGTCGGCGGCCGTAACACTCCTGTCACCAAGAGCCTACAGACCGACCAAGCTCGCGATTGCGCCCGCCGATGGCGGCCTCCCCCCAACACAATCGACCCCCAATCAATTGATCTCTTTCCGCTTTCCCGCCCGAGCTGCGATTCGGCGAATACGTATTTGTCTAGTGGTGGATAATGGCGTTTTTCGGAACATTACTAGTTCGAATTGCGATAGGCGGCGTCGGGTTCTTGCCGTTTTGCAACAATCACGCATGTTTTTAGTTGCGGGTGAGCCGAACTTAACCGGCTTCGAACAGCTTCCCGAACCGATCAAGAAACGCCCGCTGCGCGGCGCAGGCGGGCAGAGCTTCGAGCCCCGAAAGCTCTGACCTTTTGTCCGAATTGAGCTTGTCGGGCGACCCGAAAAACTCCAGCGCCTCACTATCCGCGAAACCAGCCAGAACCGTCGCCTCGAAATACGCGGCGATCCGATCAGCACTCTTGATCTCCGCGGCAACCTCCGGCGGCAACGTACCAGGCAAACCGAAACGCCGGTGGATCGCTTCCAGCAGCCTCAATTCAAAGGCTTTGTAATCCAGCCCGATCGCGTTCTTGAAAGGTGAGATGAGATCGCCCACCACGTATTCCGCCGCATCGTGCAGCAGAGCCGCCAGCCGCCAATTGTCCTGCCAGCCCGTATTCCGCTCCGACGCGATGTCCTCGACAATCAGCGCATGCTGCGCCACCGACAGTGCGTGGTCGCCGACCGTCTGGCCGTTCCAGCGCGCCACGCGCGCAAGACCGTGCGCGATATCTTCAACCTCAATATCGAGCGGCGAGGGATCAAGTAAGTCAAGCCGCCTGCCGGAAAGCATCCGCTGCCAAGCCCGCGGCTGACCAGCTTTGCCGCCCGCCCGTCCGCGCTTCTTATAAGAGCTGCGATTCGTCATCCAGGAAGTTTAACCCGAGCCTGCAGCTCAGCACATGGCCGATGTCGATGGCACGACACCAGATGGTCGTTGACCATGCCGACCGACTGCATGAAGGCATAAGCCGTTGTCGGTCCGACGAAGCCGAAACCTCGCCCCTTCAGATCTTTCGAGATCTTTTTTGACATTGCCGTTTGAGCCGGAACCTCCTCGAACGTCCGCCAGCGGTTCACCACCGGGCCATCTTCAAGAAACCCCCACAGAAAATCACTGAAACTCTCCCGCTCTGCCATCTTCAAAAAAGCCCGCGCATTGCCAATGGCGGCTTCGATCTTGGCGCGGTTGCGCACAATGCCGGTATCCCCCATCAACCGCGTGACATCCTTTTCGCCAAAGCGGGCAATCCGTTCCACATCGAAGCCCACGAAAGCCGCCCGGAAATTCTCCCGCTTTCGCAAAATCGTCAGCCAGGACAGCCCGGACTGAAATCCTTCTAAGATCAGCTTTTCGAAAAGGTCCCTGTCTCCAAGCTTCGGCACGCCCCATTCGGTATCGTGATAGTCGGCGTATATCTCCGCCTCAATGCCCGGCCAAGGACAACGCACCCGTCCCTTGGTGCCCCCCGGGGTCATTTGCCTGCCTCCGCCTTTTCGCCAAGACCGAACGTCGCCCACTTGGGGATTTCGATTCGGACGGCAAGCTCACCGGCCATCAAGGCCTCCCCCTTCGCCGCCGCTTCCGCCGCCCGGTCCAGCCTCAGCATTCCGAGCGCGGTGTTCCCCGCAACGCTGCCGAGCGTCCCGATCAGCGACGAGCCTGCCCGCACCTCACAGCCTGTTTCCGGCAAGGTTGCGGTGCCGACAACCGGCACAACGCGTTTGCGCGCCGTCCCCCGGTGCTGCATGCGGCTAACGACCTCTTGACCGACAAAGCAGCCCTTCGTGAATGAGACGCCGCCCAGCTGATCAAATAACGCCTCGTGAGGGAATGTATCGCCAAGCCGGTAGTCCTTGCCGGCTTCCGGCACACCAAGTGCCACCCGCATCGCTTGATAGTCCTCAAAGCCGAGCGCCTCACCGGGCAGCTTAGCGCCGCGTCCACTCTCATTACTTGCCAGCAGAACGCGTTGCCCCATCGCGGACAGGCGCGGATCGGCAAACGCGATGCCATCGGACGGGTCGACTGCCGCCTCGGCTCCATCTCCCCAGACCGCCGCGACCGCGTAGGCACCGCTTACATCTGTGATCTCAGCATCCGCGCGCAGCTTGTACATCGAAAGCCGTTTCAGCAGGTCCGGCACCTGCTCCCGGTTGGTCTCGATGAGAAAGCCATCGCCGTGACGCACGACAAAGAAGTCGAAGAGGATTTTACCCTGGGGGGTCAGCAGCC
>JAUWFF010000217.1 GCA_030607105.1 Filomicrobium sp. | reverse complement strand
GGTGAAACCTGAGCTGACAGTCATCACTCCAATCTCCATCGACCACGTCGACAAGCTTGGTGGCACTCTGCCGGAGATAGCGGCGGAAAAGGCTGGCATCTTGAAGCCGGGCGTCCGGGCGATCGTCTCCCGCCAGCCCGCTAATGTGGCGGAAGTAATTGAAGAAACGGCTGACGAACTGTCTGCCCCGATGGAGCTTTGGGGGCGCGATTTCGATGCTTATGAACAAAACGGTCGGCTGGTCGTTCAGTGCGAGGACCAGCTGCTCGACCTGCCGTTGCCCGCACTCGTGGGGCCGCACCAGATCACCAACGCCGGTACGGCGGTTGTCGCGGCACTTCGGCTGAAGTCTTTGCAGGTCGATGAGGCAGCCATCGAAACGGGGCTTGCAATCGCGCAATGGCCGGCGCGAATGCAGCGGTTCTCGGAGGGACCTCTGTTCGATCTGCTGTGCTATGGCAGCGAGCTTTGGCTTGACGGTGGCCACAACCCAGCAGCCGCCGACATGCTCGCGCAGACCGCGGCCGATCTGGAAGAACGCAGCCCGCGGCCTCTGTTTTTGATCGTTGGCATGATGGGCTTGAAGGACATTTCTGGTTTTCTGGCGCACTTTGACGGGCTGGCCCGTTCCGTCTACGCGGTGCCGGTTCCAGGCGCCCACGAGCAGCCCCTGAAGCCGTCGATGATTATTTCCGCGGCCGAAAAGCTGGGCATCAGCGCCAGCCAGGCAGCATCTGTCGAAGCCGCGCTTCACGCGATTGACCGGCAGCACATGGGCCCAAAGCGGGTCTTGATCTGCGGTTCGCTCTATCTGGCAGGTCACGTCCTCGCGCTGCAGACAGGCGTTGAACCACAAGCTAATTGAGCTAAGCTTGCGAACAGGGGGCGGCACGAGAAAGGCCACGCTCCTGGCCAGGGGCGTGGCCTCCACAGATTTATTTGTGCCGAGATTTGCGTACTAGGCGATCGACGAATTTAGCCATTTTTCTAGCGAAGCACGCTGCGTCATTGCACCAACATGCTGGGCGGCGACCTGCCCGCCATTGAAGATCAACAGGGTGGGCATTGCGCGCACGTTATATTTCTGAGCTATTCCCGGGCTTTGGTCGACGTCGACCTTGACAACTTTGACGCTGTCCTTGAGTGCCGCGGCGACCTCATCCAGCGCCGGCGCCATCGCCTTGCATGGCCCGCACCACTCAGCAAAAAAATCTACAAGCACCGGTTTGTCCGACTTGAGGACGACTGCCTCAAAATCGGCATCAGAAACCGTGTCCGCCATGATCAAATCTCCTTTTATCTGCTCCCGGCAGGAAAATGGCGTTTCGACCACTTCCAGAAATGACCGGTCACACATTGGTGGCCTGTTCGCGCGCAACCAGACAAGATGCCCGTAAGTAAGGTCCGGGTCGTCTTGCGTCAAGGCGATGGATGGTGGTCCACCCCGTTGATCAGTGTCCCATTACAAATCCTCACGCGGCCGATAGCTCCCACAGGCGGGCCTCGGCATTGTCGAGGCTTGCTCCAGCAACCTTAATTAGCCGCGGCACCCGCGTCCATAACAACGCCGCTTCGAGCGTCCGGCCGGGGAAAACTTCTTTCAGCGCAAGCCGGTAGGCAGCGAGCTGAAGCAAATATGCTTCTGCGATCTGATCGCCGCTGCTGGGCACATCGCGGTTGGTCTTGTAGTCAACGATCAGAATGGTTCCGTCCACCTCGGCCAACCTGTCGATACTCCCGGCCAGACGAAGCGCGGGTTCCCGCCCATCGTGGCGCGGCAGCTCGGCGGCGATTGCCACTTCCGCCTGGCTATGCGGCCCGAACAAGGCTGCGAAGTCCGGGTTGTTCAAAACCGCCAGTACCTCAACGGCAATGTTCTCGCGGACATGCGGCGCCAGAGCTTGGCCGCGTTCCCGTAAGAACGCCCGCGCCGCGGGCTCACGCCGCTCCGGCGGGATATCCGGCAAATGCTCGAACAGCGCATGCGTCAGCGTTCCCCGTAAGAATCGGCTGTCTTCCGCGTTCTCAGTGGCGGCAGGTTTTGTCGCCGCCGGTTCCTCGGGAGCAGATTGGCGCGGCGGCAGCGCGGGGCCGGGGACTGGCTCGCCTTCCTGGTCGGCTTCGTACGGCACCAACTGCGAGGGGGCCAGGGGCAGCGTTACGATAGGCACGCGCGGCGCGTTACGGGTCGCCCATGCCGGCGGTGCGGAAGCCCGGGCCGATTGAGGCCGGTGATCCTCTTTCTCCGATGGCGAGACAAGCTGCTGGCTTTTCAGGCGCAGAACCTCTCGGCCGTCATCCTCGCGCACGCTTTGTAGCAAGTCGCCCAGCCGCTCCTGAATGAGGTCATACCAGCAACCCTTGCCACGGCCGTTGGCCCCTTCAAACCCACAGACATAAAGACGGTCCTCGGCCCGCGTCATCGCCACATAGAGCAGGCGGTTCAGTTCGTCCGTCTCGCCCTCCCGTTTTCGCTCTTTGGCCTCTTTGATCGCCTTGACCCTGCTGGCGCCCTTGATTGACCACGTCCTTGGCGGTTCGCCGCCCTGTGTCGGCAACGCATCGTCAAGTCGGGTGATTGGATCCCGCGCCCCGCCCGCGGCCGTCGTGGTACAGGTGTCGGGCAGAAAAACGATGGGCGCTTCGAGGCCTTTCGAGGCGTGCACCGTCATGACCCTCACTTCATCGGCGCCCTGCTCCATGTCGCGCTTGATTTCGCGCTCGCCATCTCGAAGCCACGCAAGAAAGCCGGTCAGAGAAGGAGCCTCCTGGTCGTCGTAGGCAATTGCCAGTGCGAGGAACTCGTCGATAGGATCGGCCGCCTCGTGACCTAACCGGGAGAGTAGCTTTGTGCGCAACCCATCCTCATCAAGCAACTTGGCGTAGAATTCGAATGGCGGCTGGTAGTCGGCGCGCTCGCGCAATTTGACGAGCAGGCTGACGGCGGCCTGCGTTCGCTCGTTGCTGTCGCGCTTATCAATCAGGGCCCTCCAGAGTGACGACTTTCGCTCATAGGCGGCTTCGAACAGATCATCATCACTAAAACCAATGAGTGGGCTCTTCAGCAGAGCGGCCAGCGTCAGGTCATCTTCCGGCAGCGTAGTAAAGTCACCAAGTGCCATCAGATCCTGCACAGCCAATTGCTTTGACAACACCAGCCGGTCGGCGCCAGCGACGGCAATCCCGCGTGACTTCAGCGCAGCCACCATGGGAGCGGCGAAGGGCCGTCGCTTGCGGCACAAGATCAGTATGTCGCCCGGCCGGACCGGCCTGCCCCTTGATTCCAGGAGTTCTCCTCGTTCGAGCCAGCGAGCTATGGTGTCGGCAATGCGCGCCGCAAGCCGCTCAGCAGCCGTCGCGCTCAAGCGTTCACCGAGCGGCTCAAAGGCATCGGCTGACGGTACGTCTTCGGGAGTTTCTGTTGGCCACACTTCGACCAGCCCAGCCTCGCAAACGCGCTTAACAGCATGATGGATTGGTCTGCCATGAGAGCTGAGACTTAGTGCGAGACTGCTGTCGCCAAACACCTCGTCGACCGACTTCAAGACTGGCTCAACAGTGCGAAACGAAAGGTCGAGCGGCACGGCCTGAAACTCCTGACCGGCATTGGCGCAACGCTCCTTGAACAACTCCTCCATCTTTGCGAACTGTTGGGGCGCGGCACCTTGGAAGCTATAGATCGACTGCTTCTCGTCGCCGACCGCGAAAACTGTGCGCACGGCATCCTGAGCCCCGTCACCGGCGAAGAACTCACCTGCCAGGGCTTCGACGATTTGCCACTGTTGGGGTGCGGTGTCCTGCGACTCGTCCACCAGAATGTGGTCGATCCCGCCATCAAGCTTATACCTCACCCAGTCGGTGGCGCCCGACGTGGAAAGGAGATGCACCGTCTTTTCAATGAGGTCGTCAAAGTCGAGCGCCGCACGTCGCGCCTTTGTGTCCGTGTAGTGATGCAAGACACGCCCCGCCAGAGTGATGAGCGCCAGTGTTGCTTCAAGACACCTCAGCGCCGCTTCCTCGCGGATCAGATCGACAAGGCGGTCGCGC
>JAUWFF010000025.1 GCA_030607105.1 Filomicrobium sp. | reverse complement strand
GCGCGAGCAGCGCGTCGTGGGGATCATCGGTCGGCTTCAGCCCCGACTCAACGAAGGCGCGGGTGGTCGCGTGTCCGCCGAGGTTGGCTTCCTGCGGAAGATAACGGATCACAGCGTTGGGATGCACGAAGCGCTCGCCGTGGTCGGCTTCGACCAAACCGGCCGCTATTTTGAGAAGAGTTGACTTGCCAGAACCATGGCGACCGACGAGGCACAACCGCTCACCCGGCGTCACAATGAGATCAGCCCCCGTCAAGAGCGGTGTGCCGCCGAAGGTCAGGCGGATGTCTCTCAATGTAAGAAGCGGGGCGGCCATTATAACACTCGCTGGCACACGAGCCCGATATAGGCGTCGCGGATGCCGCGTTTTACATGATCTATCGTGAAGCCGTCGAGGATCCGCGTGCGGGCGGCTTGTCCCATGCGGGCGCGTAGCTCAGAATCGCCAGCCAGACGGGCCAGCGCCTCGGCCAGAGCTTCGGCGTTAGCGGGTGGAACAATCAGGCCTTCGAGACCATCGCGCACGAAGTGGCGGCTGCCCGGCACATCGGTGACAATCAGCGGACGCCGGGAAGAAGCCGCTTCGAGGACGGCCCGCGGCATGCCCTCCCGGGACGTTGAGGGTAGAACGCAGATATCCGATGCGCGCCAGATACCGGCAACGTCCTCGACGCGACCGTGCCACGTGAGTAATCCTTCCTGCTGCCAGGCCTTCAGTTGCGCTTCGCTGATTGCCTCGGGGTTATCGGCATCGGCATCACCGAATAGCGAGATGTCGACGACAACGCCTCGGTCGCGCAGCAGGCGGCTTGCCTGCGCCAGCACCTCAACGCCTTTGGAGCGGATCATACGACCTACAAAAGCCGCCTTTACGGTCGTCGTTGAGCGCGGCGGCAGTGCTGGGAACTTTGCTTCATCGATTCCAGCACCGGGCAGGATCGTCACCCTCGAATCGGTTTCGACGCCGTTCTCGACAAGAAAACCATGGTCCTCAGGGTTCTCCACAAGAAGCCAGGCATCGGGCCTTTTCAAGACACCGCCTAGCGCGGCCATAGCGGCCGGCCGGATGGCGCGGATCGCCCGAACCTGGGAGATACCCAAGAATCCCAGCCCGGTGAGATGCATGACGTAGCGTGTCCTCGGGGCAAAACGCGCCGCCATGGCGGTGAGAACCATCGGCTGCATGGCGACGACGTGGACCACATCGGGCGCCTCCTTACGGATGAGCTGGGCGATCCGCCGGACAGTGCCGACCTGGTGTAGGGGATTAAGAGATGAGCGGCGAAAATCGAATTCCTCCACGCGCACGCCGAGGGCTTCAATCTCATCGATCCGGCCGGAGGAGCGCGTCGCCACCACGACCTTATCGGCGACCTCCGACAAGGTAGCGATCAGAGGCTGGAAGTGCGATAGCGCGAACCAGTCCTCCGTGATAAAAAGCAGGATTTTTTCGAGCCGTTGCTGCAGCGGAAAGGTCTCCGGCTAATCCGAGCGCCGGTCTTTTCCGGTCGCAATAAATTTTCGCGCGCAACATGTGCCGCGGCTCATACGAAGGCCGATTAAAGGTGTCCGGCAGAAGCGTCAATAGACCGAGTATCGCACCTTGGAGCGGCAGCGCTGCGGCAACGTGCTGCCAATTACTTTCTGGCTTAGATTGATGTGGCTTTCGACAAGCGGCCAATGAACTTTGAACTTATGCTGATCGCCGCGCCGATCTTCCGATCTTCCTTTTGATCGTCCGCGCACATGGGTTGCCGCGAGGCGGCATTCCAAGTCTCAAGTCCTCGAACCTCAACGACGGATTGGTCCACTGGGTCTTGTTTCCGACCTTGCTGTTCGATGTCGCGTCTCTACTCTCACTTGTCCAGTGAACTGCTCGGCGACTTTGGTATTGTTATCTACGCCGGGCTATCGGCGGCTTCCGTTTTTTCGCTCATCGTTGGACGGCCGGCTGAAAGCTGCGATAGCCAAGGATCTCGCACGAAATCCTAGGCTATCGATCGCGGCCGGGCTTTCCGGCAACTTCGCGGGCTTTGGTCCGGCCCTGGTCGTGAATGACTTGGCAGGAACCCTAGGATGAACAGCGCTTCCAATCGGGCTCGCGATTATTGTATTTCCCCTGGCGATTGGAGCAGCTGCCTTTGCCATCGGGATGGTACCGACACTAGCGCTTGTGGCGATGATATTTGGCGCGGTCCCCACCGCTAAGGCCTCATTCTCGCTCGCAAGGGAAATGATCAGCGAAGCGCGCGCGATGGCTGGCACCGCGACAATTGAGACACCAGTATCATTTTTGACACTGGCGCTTACTTTGATGCTGGCACAGGCCTTCTGCGGGGCTGACGGAGCCGAATTTTGCGGTGCGGCATCGATACCCAGCCGCCCGGAAACATTAGCCCTGCTTCCAAGTCGCGCTGCCGCGGCAGCGCTTGCAAACGCGGTTACCCGACCAGGAACTCAAGAATTCCTTATCGCACACCAGACATATCCGCATACGCTCGTCGGCCGACTTGGCCGGCTCAGGCGCACTCTCCAATTTTTCGCGAGACCTCTTCATGGTGGAACATGTAGAGAACGCCGTGTGGAAATCAAGTGGATTATACCATCGTGACGCAGCCACCGCTCAGCGCTGGCGGCCGAAGACAAGGTATTGTTCCGCATCCCAAGCGGCTTGAACGCCTTTACATCGCGCCCATATGTCAGGAGATCACACAAAGATTAAACCCAGTTGCCGGTGAACCGGGGCTGAGCGCGGGGAGCCAATGAAGGGCCTTGCAGGTGTGTTCTGTTAGAGCTGACAAGTCGCTTTATAGAAGGGCTTAACACGATGAATAGAATGGGAAGTCTATCCCACCCGCTGCTTCTAGGTTTTGAAGAAATCGAGCGTTTGATCGATCGGGCCGGTAAGGGAGCGGACGGGGGTTACCCGCCCTATAACATAGAACGCGTCGCGGCTTCCGCTGAGGACCGGCCGGAGCTATTGCGGATCACGCTGGCCGTCGCAGGGTTCACACGCGATCAGCTGGATGTAATGCTTGAACATAACCAATTGACAATTCGCGGACGTCAGGACGACGACAAATCGCGGGAATTTTTGCATCGCGGCATCGCCGCGCGCCAGTTCCAACGCACTTTCGTGCTTGCCGACGGTATCGAGGTTCGCAGCGCCGAACTCCGTAACGGTTTGCTCGAAATCGACCTCGTAAAACTCGAGCCGGAACGCATGGTGCGGCGCATCGAGATCGGCGACACCAACGGCGGGAGTGTGCGCTAGCCACACTTGTCGGCAGAATGCGCTTGGGACCATAGCGGCATCGATCGAATCATTCGAACATGGTCTTTAAGTTGACGTTAAGAATTTGCCGAAAAAGCGTGCCGTTTTGACCAGATTCATGGTGCAGACTTGGGAAGGGGCGCTGTTGCTTGCTGTTTGAGGCCAGCGCGGTGGATGGAGGAGTGAGCGTTATGGAAGAGAAGATCGAAGTTAAAAAGGGCATCAGTACCGACGAGCTTGAGCAGCTTGGTGGTGGCGAACTGGCGTATATTAAGACGCTGTCTTCGGAAGAGGCCAACGAGATCTATCCCCTCGACGACTCACTGCCCGAAGGAATCAGCATTTATGCGTTGCATGCCGCAGACGGAACACCGATTGCTCTGACGGATTCTATGCAGGCGGCGCTGGGACAGGCCCTCGACGATGAACTTGAGGTCGCCAGCGTACACTGAGGACGATGGTTACCAACCGGATCGCGATTGGCTGTGGAATCAAGCGTGACCAATCCGTGACGCGTTGTGCCTTGAAACCACAAAACCCCGTACGGCAGCGGCCGGCGGGGTTTCTTTATGGGTGAGGCCCTGCTGGGATGCAATCACCCGCGATAGTGAGCGAATTGGCCACGGTGCTTGAAGCGTTCCAAGTACCCGGGGACAATGCTGGCGACCGTATGCGGAGCAGAAACACCAAGCGCCTCGAGTGTGCGTCCTTCGTTCTTGGCCGCGTCGCTGACCACGTTGTCCTTTTGCAGCATGCGCACCTGATCCACGGTTAAGGGGCGGACTGAGTTGGGCAATGGCCAGGTCAGAAGTGCCTGCAGTTTCGCCAGCCAGATTGGCATGCTGATATAGCTCGCCTGGCGGCCTGACCATTCCTTTGTTCGATCGAGTAACTGCTTGAAACTCAGTGATTCTGGGCCGCCCAACTCGTAGATTTGGCCTGGCTCCCCGGCCCCCTCGACTGCATTTGCAATGGCCAGCGCGACGTCACCTACATAGACCGGTTGGAAACGCGTGCGGCCTCCACCAATCAGAGGCAATACGGGAGAAGCCTGTGCCATGCCGGCAAATCGATTAAAAAACTCGTCCTCGGGCCCGAACACGATCGAAGGGCGCAAGATGATGGCGTCTGGAAACTCCTCCAGGACTGCCTGTTCGCCGTCGGCCTTGGTTCGCGCATAGTTCGCCGTAGACTTGGCGTCGGCGCCGATGGCGGAGACGTGAACGAGGCGTTCGACGCCGGCTTCGCGAGCAGCCTTGGAAATCGCGCGAGGCCCTTCAACATGAAGCGCCTCAAAACTCTGACTGCCGGAGGGCGCCAGGACGCCGACGGCGTTGACCACGGCATCAACGCCTTCAACCGCGCGGGCTACGGAGTCGGGATAACGCAAATTGGCCTGAACGCCATGAATCTGGCCGACAACACCCATGGGTTGTAGGTGCCCAGCGAGATCAGGCCGCCGGGACGCAGCGCGAATGCGCCACCCGCGCGAAGCTAATTCGCGCGTTGCATAGCGGCCGACGAAACCCGGCCCTCCAAAAATCGTTGCAAGCCCGCCCATCGGTGCTGTCCTGCCTTCGTCAACTTGTGCCGTTTTGATAGTGCTAATAGGTAGGTATAGTCAGCCTGCCTCCGCAAGAAAAGAAGCCAAAGGTCACGTGTGGCCGCCTGGCGGCTCGCGTTCAGATTGACAAACGCCGATGTGCCAACTAACTCCGTGGCTCCCGATCGCCCAGCCTTTGCCCAGGTGGCGGAATTGGTAGACGCGCTGGCTTCAGGTGCCAGTGGCCGCAAGGCCGTGAAGGTTCGAGTCCTTTCCTGGGCACCAATTCGCGGTCTGCGTGGCGGCAAAAAGATCGACCGTGCGCCTCAACCAAAGTCGTCGAGATCGGTGCAAATCCAAAATGTCTGATAAAAAGATTACGCTTCATAAAGGTGATCTAGCTGAGGGCGTCGCATTCGGCGACAGCGTCGCTATCGATTCTGAAACCCTTGGCCTCAATCCACTCCGAGACAGGCTGTGCCTGGTGCAGCTGTCGGCAGGAGATGGAACAGCGCATCTGGTGCAGTTTGACGGTTCAAACTACGACGCGCCAAGGCTGAATGCCGTTCTGACAGACAAGAACGTGCTGAAGATCTTCCATTTTGCGCGATTTGATGTCGCTGTTATGCACAGATACCTGGGTGTCGTCGCGACGCCTATCTATTGCACTAAAATTGCATCCAAACTTGTACGGACTTACACGGACCGACACGGCCTCAAAGACGTCGTCTCTGAGCTGGCCGGGGTGGAATTGTCCAAACAGCAGCAAAGTTCCGACTGGGCGGCCACAAAACTTTCCAATCAGCAGCTGGCCTACGCCGCCAGCGATGTCCTTTATTTGCACACGGTCAAGCGCCGTCTCGACGAGATGCTTTCCCGTGAGGGGCGGACACATCTTGCCGAACAGGCCTTTCAGTTCCTGCCAACCCGGGCAGAGCTTGATCTCAGTGGTTTCGGGGATATCGACGTTTTCTCGCACTGATTGAGATGCCTCAGGCGAGCATATCGAGTATTGTCGGCCAGGTTACACGGTCCCAAATTCACCCAAATTGACGGTAAAGGTCTGGCTGGCGAGATTCCATTCGCAAGCGCAGCATGGCGTCGTCTTACTTTCGGCAGTTATCGTTTCTCGAACCACGCGACCGCAGCCCGTCCGCCGATATCCGCAACGGCTTGCCCGCCACGGGGTCACGCACTAATGGCACACGCCACGTCGTTCGATACGGACCCACACCTGAGACAACGCAGTGATCGCGTTGTTGTTGTCGGTGTCGACCGTTCGAAACAGTTTCGCCGGGCTAGACGCCATACCTTTCTGGTACGGGCTTTGCGGATTCTGTTGCCGGCTTCCGCGATCACTTCGATTGGTCTTTTTGCTGTTTCGGCGGTCGGAACGGTCGATTGGAGCCGCAGCCTGGCGCCGATACTGCCGCAGATCCTGCCAGAAAACCTGACAATGCAGAACCCCCATTACGAGGGGTATACAGATGATGGCGGTGCCTATCAGGTCCGCGCGCTTCATGCCCGACAGAACTTTGACAAACCGCACGTCATCAATCTGGAGACGATTACCGGCGTACTCACCGACGCCAAGAAGGTGAAGACCAAAATGGCCGCCGCCAACGGTGTATTCGACACACGGAAGAACGTGCTGGAGCTCGGCGGAGGCATCAAGATTTCCTCTGACGACGGCATGCGGGCCAATTTAGAGACAGCTACCGTGCAGACGAAGGTTGGGCAGATCACCTCGAATGATCCCGTCGAGGTTGGCATGCCGGGTGGCGAGGTTAAGTCCGACAAGGTCAGGATCTGGCAAAAGAAGAAGCTCGTTGTTTTCGAAGGCAATGTTCGAACGAAGCTGGCACCGGCGGCTAATGGCAAGAGCGCCAAGCCTCCTCCGGCGGCGAAAAAACGTGCAACGCAGACGGCGCTTCTGGGCGCCTCAAATGAACCAGTCAGTATACAGTCAGCACAACTGAAAATTGACCGTGGTGGGGGAAGCGCAGTGTTTCTGGGCGAGGTGAAGGCCGTTCAGGGGGAACAGTCGCTGCAGACATCGGAGCTCATCGTTGATTTCGAAGATTCAAAGACCGCGGGCAAGAAGGACCCCGCCTCCCAATTTGGCGGCGATGGATCGCAAATAGAGATCATCCAAGCGCCCAAACCGGTGACGATGCGACGCGGCATGAATGAGCAGGTGACCGGCCAGTCCGCGCACTTCGACGTGAAAAACGAAAAGGCGAAAATTATGGGCAGCGTGGTTATGTCGGCAGGACCTGAACGCCGCGCGGTTGCCAACGTCGCCGAAATCGATTCAAAGTCCGACACGATACTGCTGAAAGGCAATGTGATCGTCAGCCAGGGCCTGAATGAGATTCGTGGCCAGCGGCTTCTGGTGGACCGCGCCAACGGGACTAGTCAGATGTCCGCGGGAAGCGGCCCGAACGGCAAGCGGGGGCGTATCACCGCGAGGCTTCAAAAAGAGCCCCTCGCGACGGCAAAAAAGGGAAAAGCCAAGCGCAGCGAGAAAGCGCAAGAACTGGTCAAGTCAGCAGCAGCAAAGCAAGGCGCGGTCATGTCCTTGACGGGCTTCAAGAGTGACCCAGGTTCGCCAACCCTGATCGAGTCCGATTTGCTCAACGTGAACGACAAGCTCAAGCAGGCCGTCTTCAGCGGCAAAGTCGAGGTCGACCAGGGGCAAATCTCCATGCGCGCCAATGAACTGACGGCCTTTTACTCTGGGGAATCGAGTCTGCTTGCGCCGGTTGAATCGGGAGCTCCCAGGGAACAAGGCGCGGCAAGTCAAGTGACGCGCATCCGGGCAAAAGGCAAAGTCTTCATCAACTCTCGCGCTGACGGCCAAACCGCCTCCGGTGACTGGGCCGATTTTGACGTGAAGAACAACACCGTCAGGCTGGGCGGCGACGTTGTCCTCAATCAGGGCAAGAACGTCATCAAGGCCACCTCACTAAAGATCGACATGGAGACCGGCAATGCCGTGATTGAAAAGTCTCCCGATCCGCTGGGCACCACGAGCTGGGTGTCTTCTCTTTCCAGAAAGGGGCCGAAAGGCATTCGTACGACGCCGCTGCGGCCGGCGCCAAACGGTCGACCAAGCGCTGTTTTCTACCCCACTCAGCTGCAAAAGCCTGGCAGCGCGAAAGCAAAACGCCGCAAAGCCAAGGCTGCAAAAAAGACTGAGAAGTCGCCCAAACCCGCCGTACAGCAACAGGTTCCGCGGCCGGCCTCGTCTTCCAACTGGGAGGCGACTGCCAAGACCGTCGAGCAATAAGCAGGCCCGAAGGGCGATAAGCCGCCGAAATCCAGCCAAACATCTCCTATGCAATAATTGCGCCATTGCTCAAGTTGGAATTTTGCGGCAAAAGATTTGGAGTAGAAAGGATCGGTCGTGGTGAGATTCCTGCCTATCGGGCGTGCAAAGACCAAATCATCCGGGCCCACCGCGCGGCAGCAGCCACAGCTGGCGGTGGTTACGCATGACGCGCTCTATGATGAAGACGTGAACTTTGCCCTGCCACACGAGGCCGCTGAAGGGTGGCTCACCGTCACACAGGTCAAAAAGAGCTACAAGAAGCGGATGGTCGTTCAGGGCGTGAGTCTTGACGTGCGGCGCGGTGAATCGGTTGGGCTTCTGGGACCCAATGGCGCTGGAAAAACCACCGTCTTCTATATGATCACAGGCCTCGTTCCAGCCGACGAGGGGCAAATCACCATCGATGGCCACGATGTAACGGCGCTGCCCATGTATCAAAGGGCCCGGCTTGGAATTGGCTATCTACCGCAGGAGGCTTCGATCTTTCGCGGACTGACTGTGGAAGAGAACATCATGTCGGTTCTGGAGTTGGTTGAACCCGACCGGAAGAAACGCAACGAGCAGCTCGATCAGTTGCTGGAAGAATTCACCATCGCAAGCCGCCGTAAATCACCATCAATCGCATTGTCGGGGGGCGAAAGAAGGCGTTGCGAGATCGCACGGGCGCTGGCGACGAGGCCAGCTTTCATGCTGCTTGACGAGCCATTCGCGGGCGTCGACCCGAGAGCCGTAAACGATATTCAAGAACTGGTGCGCCACCTGACACAACGAGGTATCGGTGTGCTGATTACTGATCACAATGTTCGCGA
>JAUWFF010000353.1 GCA_030607105.1 Filomicrobium sp. | reverse complement strand
AAAACCTGGAAGCAAAGGGCACAGTGGGCCCGGCCGTTGCCTTTAGTACGGCCGTCATTCAGATCATCGTTGCCGATGTCTCGATGTCACTGGATAACGTGCTGGCGGTCGCCGGTGCCGCTAAGGGCGAGCCATTGGTTTTGATCGTGGGACTGGCCATTGCGGTTGTTCTTATGGCTGTCGCCGCCCACTTTATCGCCAAGCTCCTCCTGCGCTATCCTTCAATCACATGGATTGGATTGCTCATCATCCTTTATGTGGCACTCGACATGATCTATCGCGGATCGCACGAAGTCACCTGCCAGGCTTAGCGATTTGGTTGTTCGGAGGGATTATTCGAAGCCATACTGCACCGCCTGGGAAGCGTAGCCACGCCAGGCGACTAAGGACACTGACATGGCCAAAGTATTTATTGACGGAGAGGCTGGCACAACCGGTCTTCAGATTCGCGAACGTCTCGCCGGGGTAGCGTCGATTGACGTTATCTCAATCAACACCGACCAGCGCAAAAATGCGGACGCTCGCCGGGAAATGATGGCGCTGGCCGATCTCACGATCCTCTGCCTTCCCGATGATGCCGCCCGCGAGGCGGTCGCGCTCGCCGACGAACTCGGCAAAGATGCACCAAAGATCATAGACGCCTCAACAGCGCACCGCACGACTGCTGGCTGGGTCTACGGCTTCCCCGAACTCGCACCCGCTCAGGCGAATAAGATCGCGGCCGCAACCCGCGTCGCCAATCCCGGCTGCTATGCGACAGGCGCCATCGCTCTTCTAAGGCCCATCATCGAAGCGGGACTTGCGCCCCCCAGCCAATCATTCACGATCAACGCCGTTAGCGGTTACACCGGCGGCGGCAAGTCGATGATCGCCGATTATGAAGCCGGCACGGCACCCAACTTCGAACTTTATGGGCTGGCTCTCAATCACAAGCACATCCCGGAAATCATGAAGCATGCAGGGCTGACACAGAAACCAATTTTTGTACCGTCTGTAGGCGCCTTTCCGCAAGGCATGATCGTGTGCGTGCCACTGCAGCTTTCCGCGCTCAGCTCTGGCCCAAAGCTCGACGCCATGCACGAACTCTTCGCTTCCTACTACGCTAAGGCGATGACGGTCATCTATCACTGCAACGCAGACGAAAACGCCTACAAGGCCCATCGCCTGAGCATCGATCCCGCCCAGGACACAGACCAAATGGAGATCTGGATGTTCGGCAATCCGGACGATCAACAAGCCGTTCTCGTCGCTCGGCTTGATAACCTTGGCAAGGGTGCCGCTGGTGCCGCCGTTCAAAACCTAAAGCTGATGCTGAGCCTCACCTGAGCTGGAACGCCCCAGGCACTATGATAGGAAAACAATAATTCCGACTGACAATCAGTGTCGGTCTAAAAACAGCGCGTGATACTTGCCCTCTTCATCTTCAATGAACAGCTCATCGACTTGCGGATGGCGCAGCGGCGTTCCCGTGTCATCAGGCACGAGGTTTTGCTCCGACACATACGCGATGTACTCGGTCTCCTCGTTCTCCGCGAGCAGGTGATAGTAGGGTTGGTCCTTGCTCGGCCGGATTTCCTCTGGAATCGACAGCCACCATTCTTCCGTGTTCGCGAACTCCGGATCAACATCATAGACGATGCCGCGGAAAGGGTAGAAGCGGTGCTTGACCACTTCACCCACTGTGTACTTCGCCTCTCTCATCGCATCATCCGTCGCTTCAACCAACGCTCGTTCCTAGCCTTGACACCCTACCAATCGACTTATTCGACGGGATGTCTGGCAAACTGTCAACGACCCAGTCCGGCCATCGGTTGACAGCGACCTTTATAACGCCCTTAAACCGAACAAATTCCACGCGACGAAAATCTTGTTGGATCCGATAACAATCGCCTCACTAGAGCCCGTAGGCAGCGGCCCGCTCCGGATCCTTTTTCGCGACCAGCCGGGCTAGATCCACGATGACTTTGGCCTGCTTCCAGGTCGCATCATCCTGCATCTTACCGTCAATCATCACCGCGCCAGTGCCATCCGGCATAGCTTCAAGAATTCGCTGCGCAAACGACACCTCGTCAACTTCAGGACTAAACACCTTCTTTGCAATATCAACCTGGGAGGGATGCAACGACCACGCCCCAAGGCAACCTTGTAGGAATGAGTTCCTGAACTGACTTTCACAAGCCTGCTTGTCGGAGAAGTCTCCAAACGGCCCATAAAATGGCTTGATGCCGTAAGCCATACAGGCATCGACCATTTTGCCGACCGTGTAGTGCCAAAGGTCCTGCTGGAAAGTTGCGCGCGGTGCATCCGCCTGAACACCAGGATCGGCAATAACCGCATAATCGGGATGCCCGCCTCCGACACGCGTTGTCTTCATACCGCGAGATGCAGCCAGGTCCGCCGGACCCAGGCTCATACCATGCATGCGCGGTGAAGCCGCCGCGATGCTGTCGACATTCTTCACCCCCTCCGCGGTCTCCAGGATAGCGTGAATCAGAATTGGACGGCTGACACCGTTTGCGGACTCCAGCTGCGCCAGCAGCTGATCGAGATAGTGGATGTCCCACGGACCCTCCACCTTCGGCAGCATAATCACATCGACCTTGTTGCCCACCTTTGAAACAATCTCGAAGATGTCGTCGAGCACCCACGGTGAATTGAGACAGTTGATGCGCGTCCATAAGCCGGTTTGACCGTAGTCGTGCTCCTCAGCCATGGATATGAATCCCCGGCGGGCAGCCTCTTTTTCGCCCGCCGGAATAGCATCCTCGAGGTTGCCCAAAACGACATCCACTTGTTTGATTATGTCACCAAGCTTGCCTCGAATTTTCTCATTATGCGGCGGAACGAAGTGAATCATCCGCTCAAGCCGCACCGGCAGCGTGCGGTAGGGGTCCGGCGCGCCGATAGCAAGCGGCGCGTAGAATTTCGAAGGCATACGACTAGCGTTTTCCATACGGTCAGATCATCCTTGGAAGTTTCTTTTACACAGTG
>JAUWFF010000048.1 GCA_030607105.1 Filomicrobium sp. | reverse complement strand
GAAGATGAGCTTCATCGCTGCATGGCTTTCCTCGAACGCCTGGCCGACTGGGCGATATGAATCTTTCCTATGATTGCGCTGGGTCATGGGCGTGGACCCCCAAAACGCTCCAAACTTTACGTTTAGGCCGCGATCCAGTGCTGGCAGATCTGAGCTGGTATGTGGTATGCCAAGGGTATGACATCCGCTTCCGAAGGCTGCCACGGACGTCATTCCAACCAGAGAAGTTCAAGGGCGCAGGCCGCCAACGTCCATAAACTCGGCGGCAACGGCGGACACAGTGGAGGAAACAAGAAGATGGCAATTAAAGATCTTCTCGTTGCCTATGACGGCAACGAGGCTTCTGAAAGAGCATTGGAATTTGCGCTGAAAATGGCCAGCAAGTACGACGCAATGATCACTGGCATCAAGGTAAACACGCCGCCGAAGTTCGACAGCCATGTGCGCCGCTGGATGTCCGAGGACGTCCTGCAGGGACTAAAGGAAGCACAAGCAGAGGCCTCCGCCTCTATCAAGGAGAAATTCGATGCCCGCGTAAAGGCATCAGGTTTCGCGGGCGAGGTTGGCTGGCTCGTTGAAGAAGGTCAGCCGGACATCATGTTAGCCCGCTCAGCCCGCTTTTTTGATCTACTCGTGATCGGGCAGTTTGTGACAATCTTCAAGCCCGACAGACAGCGCACCGTTGATCCCAAAGAGCTACTCCTGCGCGCCGGTAAGCCCGTTATAATCGTGCCCAAGGACTATAACTGCCGCGACTTCAAGGAAAGCGCGGCCGTGGCTTGGGACGGCAGCCGCTTTGCCGCCCGTGCGCTCACCGATGCCATGCAAATCCTCGAAACAAAAAAGGCCCTTGATATTCTGGTCACCGAGGAACACCAAACCGACGATGGCCATGAAGTGTCGCGTATGCCGGGACTGAGCCTTCCCGAACACTTGCGCCGCCATGGAATCGAGGCCAACGAATCCAAGCTCGATCTTGTCGGCAAGACCATGGGCGAAGCGATCCTGGCGCACTGCGCCAAGACCGATCCGGACGTGCTCGTCATGGGAGCTTACGGCCGCGGGACGTTTTCCGCCGCGCTGTTCGGTTCGACCACGCGTACCATTTTGGAAAATCAGAACGTACCGGTGTTACTCTCGCACTGATCGCACATAAGCAGGGGCGTCCCTGGAGGTCCGCCGAGTACCGGGGATGCAGGCCTGCTACCGGCTTAGAATTCCGAATTCCGAAAATGGAATGAAAGCAACAAAGTCGCCGCGCCGGATGGCTGGTACCTCCTCGTCCACCTCGATCAGTCCATCAGCCGCTCGGAGGCCTGATATGAGCCCCGACCCGTCGCGGGCAAACTTCTCCACCTGCCCGCCGTCGGGACCGTCAGTCAATGTCGCCCGCCAGAACTCGCGGCGCCCGAGTTTCCGCTTCGGAAACTCAAATGTCGCGGGCAGCATGATTGGGCGCGGCGTAGGCCACGGCGCCCCGGAAAGCCTTCGCAACAGCGGGTAGACGTACATCAAAAAGCAAACAAACACGGCCACTGGGTTCCCTGGCAGCCCGACCATTATGGCCTGACCGATTTGACCGAACATCATCGGCCGGCCCGGCTTGACAGCGATGCGCCAAAAGTGGCGTGAGCCCAGCGCCGCCAGGGCCGCTGACATATGGTCCTCCTCGCCCTGGCTGGCACCACCACTGGTGATGATGACATCGAGCCCATCGGCGGCCTCGGCGAGCCGGGTGGTGACCAGATCGCGCTGATCGGGCCAGATGCCAAGGTCAATAACCTCTGCCCCGGTGAGCCGAACCAAAGACGCCAGCATCGGCGCATTGGCGTCGTAAACCTCGCCGATATTGAGGTCGCGCTCGCCTGCCCGGACGATTTCATCACCGGACGAGACAACGCCCACGCGCAGCCTTCGATAACAATTGACAGTGCCGTACCCAATGGATGCAAGCGCTGCTAAGTCCTGCGGGCGAAGAATGTGTCCAGGCGAAAAGATCTCCTGGTCCTGCTTCAGGTCTTCACCCGCCTTGCGGACGTTGGACCCCGCCTTGAGTCCAGGGGGCAACCGCACCATCGTGCGTCGACCATCTTCAAAAGTGTCCGTGTCCTCTTGCATAACGACGGTGTCAAGTTCGTCCGGAATTACAGCGCCGGTTAGGATTCGAATCGCCGTACCCGGTGATGACGGCGCCTCCTCCAGAGGATGTCCAGCGGAGGCACGGCCCGTGACCGGCAGCAACGTGCCGGCTTCAGCGTTGTAGTCGGAATGGCGGAACGCATAGCCATCGACGGCAGAGTTGGTGTGCCGGGGAACCGGGTGTGGGCTGATAACAGCTTCCGCAAGCACGCGCGAGCCGGCAGCGGCAAGACTGACAGGCTCAGCCGTCACTGCGGGCGCGATGCGCGCTTTCAGCAGTGCGACCGCGTCCGAGTGGAGCATAAGGCCTGCGCCGGGGGCGAAACAATCGTTAGAAGAAGCGTCACGCATGGACTTTCAACGCTTGAAGGAGGCATGCACAAATTGCGCCAGCATAGCTGCCACTTCAAGATCTCATGCGCTTGGTGGCCGCAACGTGAGTGTGTCAGCTTTTACGCCCGTACATGGAAACACGCACCGCCATGGTGACAGCCGCGGCAAATCGCCGTCACCTCATCTACAGCGGCCCAGATACTGAGAACTCGGTGGTCAACGCCACGAAAAACACCGCAAGCGGCCCAACCAGCAGCCAAACGACCCATCAGAGGTTGTTGAACAAAACGAATAACCCGATACCGATCGCCGGTCCTGCTAAGGTGGCTAATACCACCATGACAAATGATCTGGCAGCCATCACACTAACCCCGCACTACTATAAGAGGACTGCTAACTGATACGAGAGATCCACACATCCCTTCGTGCACATCCCTTTAGCTAAAGAGGATAATGCTGTACGCTGGATTTGTAAGCCTCTTTTTCGCATACTAGAAACTAGTGCAAGCGAGTGGCCCACATCTTCAGCACGAAGAGCGGATGCTCTATGACTGTTCGGCTGAGAATAAACCAGCAAATTCTTCAACTTGAGACGAGTAGATCGCCAAAGCTGGACAAATGAGACCTGCGGTTTTTTTTTGGTGGAAAACTCATTGCCCTGTTTGAACAGATGCATAGCACTAAACCCCATACCGCGCTGCGGTGTGATGTTGCTAAGGTACGATTATGACAGCGCGTTTCAGCGCCGCTCAAAGAGCGGTAGCTGTTTCTCGTCCAAGCCCCGTGTCTCCCGCGATAGCTGCTCGATCCGATCAAACGGAACCTGTTCGGCGGTGATCAAGGAGCGTTGTGCCTTGAGTGGTCGCACCAGCCCTTCCTGAACCAGATGGAATTCACCAACAGTCTGGCCTGGCAGGACGGCGGTAGGATCAAGCCCGCTTTCGCTCTGGAATGCTGCTTTGAGCTTGCGCAGCGCGGTATCCTCGCGAACGCGGCCGATGAACCAGCTCGTGATCTGGTCGCGGCTCTTGTAGTCAAGATCGCCTGGCGACTGCGTTGCTAGCATGAGGCCGAGTCCGGCGGAGCGGGCCCGCTTCAAGAGGCTTTGCAGAGGCTCGGCGGTGGCCGGCTTGGCGTTCGCTGGGATGTAGAGGTCCGCCTCATCGAACATCACAATCGATTGCAGCTCATCGTTAGGGTTGCGCTGACAGAACCGCAGCGCTTCAGACAGGAATTGAGACACCCAGAACAGGATGTTCTCGTTATCGCCAAGGAAGCCTGTGTATATGATTGACAGCCGCGTCCGCCCGGGCCGCGCAAACGGGCCGAGGCCAAGGAAGGATTCCATGCTCATCGGTTCGCCGCCGCCATCGAAAAGCGCCGAGTTGCGATGCCGCAAGCTGTCCAGCTGCGCCACGAGATCGCGGCGTATCTTCCCAGAGGGGTCCATTCGTTGCGTCTGATCGGTCAGCTCAGGATCCTCATCCTCCAGAAGCGTGATCAGATCGGCCAACGTGACTTCCGCGGTTGAGCGGCTGCCCAGGATTTTCAGGGCCACGGACAACGAACCGGACTGCTTTTGGTGCGTCGCGGAGTTCTTTAAGTGCAGCATCTCCCCAAGCGCCGCCGACGAAAGGTTCGCCAACAATTGCTGTTCGTGCTCCGGCAGCTCGGCGATGCCGTTGGGCAGCAGTGTAATAGAGATCGGCCGACCCGAGGCGCGCCCCGGGGTATAGACCGCCACATCGATGGCGTCGGCGAGCTTCTCTCGCATCGAGTTCCCTTCGGCGATTTCGTCGACGTGCGTGCGCCAGACATCTGGGTTGGCGTATGAACAAAGATCGCCCTTGCGGTCGATCAGGATCGCGGGAATGCCCTCGAGCAGCAGCTGCTCGATCAGGCACAACGCCAAAGTCGTCTTGCCGGAGCCCGATCCACCGAGCACCGCGGAGTGACGCTTCATGATGTTGAGCTTGAGAGAAATCTGTCGGCCCTGACCGCAGAGTTCGCGCCCAACATCAATACCACCCGTCGGCTCTTCGGCATCAAACGCCGACTCAAGCTCGTCCTCCGCGGGTTGATGCGGGGCCGCGCCTCGTGGATCGCCGGACGCCCCCCAAGGCGCCTGTGGACCGACAAGCTGCCCGCCGGTTTCAGGCAAGTCAGCTGCATCATCAAGAGTTGCCGACTCAAGAGCACCGCTGCCCGCCTCCGAGCCACCTGTCACGGTCCTCAGCAGCGGCTTGCTACGAGGGCGGACTCCGTCGGTCGGCGCCGGCAGCGGCCGCCCGAGAAGATCGAGGCGCAGCAGCTGGATGATTGCGATGACATTTGACAGAAGCTTGGCCCCAGCGAACCACCGGTCGAACCCGGGATCATGGCGGTGGTGATGGTGGAATTCGCGCACCATCGTCATTCTTTCCCATTCCGGGATCGGCACTAGCAAGGAGCGTCCCCCTGCATCGCGGTATTTGCGGAAAGCTTGCGCGGTTTGGTTCTTCTTATTCGGAGGAAAGTCAGAAGCCCGCAGGATGAAGCTCTGCTTTGAGCCGACCATTCCGCCCAGTACCTTCTCAAGTTGCCGTTTTAGACCGCCGCCCTGGGTCGGCCGATTGCAGAGGAAGATTCGTGATTGCTGATCGAGTCCAGACGCATGCCTCAAGGACAGGTCAAACGTCGGCAAGTCGTCGGCGACCTCGCAGCGCTCAATTCCCAGAGTAACCGCACCATCCCATTCGGCCGCCGCAAGTGGAAGCGCCGCGATAAGAGCATCCATCAGCTCATTATCGTCGGTCGCCATTTCAGCTTCCGACTGGTTCTGGAATCGATCCCACAACTCCCTGTAGTCAATAGCCGGCGCCATCGGCGTCACGGTTTCCGGTTCCATTGACCAGCCGCCTAGCGCCTTTGCCAGCTCCGAAATGAAACCGCGTGCTCCGTCAGGCTCTTCTTCGATGTCCGATCCAGCAAGCGTGTGCAACCGGGTTTGAGCATGTTCAAGCAGGCGACGGGTTGACAAGCCCGCGAACTCCTCGAAAAACGAAGGTCCAAAGTAGGCGCTCGGGTCCCCGACGGTAAGTTCGCTGTCGGAACTCTCGGCGAAATGCTCCAACCGCTTGGCTATGATCTGGCGTGCTTCATCAGCAGTCCGGCTTTCAAACAGCGGCACGGGGCCAGATTTCTCGATGCGGTCGCGGAATGATTGAGCGAGCGGCTCCCGCACCCGACTGTAGAAGTCGTCAAGGCAGGAAATAACGATGACGGCAGTCGGCAGCCGGTTGGTAATCTGCATCAGATCACCGACCGCCTTCTGAAAGCGCACTTCCGGATCGGAAAAGTTGACAAGGTCCTCGACCTGGTCGATGCAGAATACCAGCGCAGCTCCGTCAACCACCCACATCAGTTGTCCGAGCGCTGCGATGATTTCAAACGCCCGGCCTTCGCCATCGTTGGGATCAAGTGCGGCCACGGCCTCGTGCGCCAGCGGCGTCAGCTGTCGGCCGTAGAGATATTGGCGCACACGCTGATCAATGCGCGTGTCGTGCCGCTGGAGATACAGCAGCGCGCGCACAATATTGATGTCTGGGTTGTGCTCTGCGAAGCCGGGCTCCGCGACGATCTCGTCGGCCATTTTCAAGACTAGCCGCGCCAATTCGGAGCTGCTCAACGAGGCCTCGCTCAAGGCTTCGAGGTCGGCCGGAAAAATGCCGGTGCAATGCGCCGCCAACCTGTCGGTCAGCCGTTGCAGGCCGCTGGCCCCTCCGGTGTCGGGATCAAACGGCTTTTCCAGGGAATGGATGAGCCGGCGCAGAAAGTAGTCGGCATAGTTGGAGACGTCCGGTGTCATCTGCGCATAGCCGAAGTAGGCATGGCTGCTGCGGTGGGACTGCGTTCTGAGCGCCCGGATCAGATGCGTCTTGCCGGCACCGGATTGCCCGTGGAACAGAAGTATGCGTGCCTGCGCGCTCCCGTCTTCTCTGACGGACGCAACAAGTTCGAGGAATTTCTTTCGAGCTTTGGCGTGCACGCCGTCAACATCGACAGGGTCCGCCTGCCAGATGTCGTCCTCCCAGGTGATGGAGTGCTCGAAGGCTTCCGACAACCCCTCGGGAGCGATCGCCTCTTTTGCCCACGGTTGCATGAATCTGCTGGTCCTTACGCTTTTGAGTTCTTTGGTGGTTCGCAACGGTGTCCTCAGTCCGCATCAACGACGCGGATCAGATGCCATTGCGTGTTCTTGTAGGTGATCGCCGAGGCCTCGATTTCAGCCGCAGAGGATTTGTCCTTAAGGTCCGCAGTCGACAGCAGCAGGTGCCCGGCTTTGTGTGCTTCAGCGAGCATGGACTTGAATTCAATCTCCGTTAGCCCCCACTCCGGATGCGCTAATTTGATCTGCTGCCAGACCCGCGCGATCGAAGCCTTGCGGTTGCCGGCCCATCCCTCGGCACAGGACTGCGCAATGGCGTTGACCACCCTGGCGAAACCGGCGGGATCCGGTCTCCGCGTCGGCGGCAAGGACGCCCCCGGTAGTCCGGCGTCGTTGGCGGCAACCGGCTTTGCGACAGAGGCGGCCACAGCTCGGCCGGGTCGCTTTTCTTCCTTAAGGGCCCGCTCCATCAGGCGTCGTAGAATAGCGGCTTTCAGCGCCTCGGCTTCCGTCTGGCGCGCGTCAACGGCTTCCGCGGCGAGTGCCGCCACCAGCCGCCCATCCGAACCCAGGTCACGCGGGTGCGACGATAGCTGTCCCGCCAGCAGCCGCCCAGCCTTCGCTGAGAATCCCGGACCGGCGCCGAGGCCTGTCTTGATTTTTTTACCGAAGGCGCGCTCCAGCGCCACCACGGCCAGCTGCGCACGCAGTTTTGCCGGGGTTTGGCCGCCACTGTTGGGTAGACCATAGGTTTTCTGCACGATGAATGCGCGCAGCCCGTCAGGCGTTAGCAAGGTTTTGAGTTTTTTCGGGCTGATCGGTTCCAGCTCCAGCCCCTTGGCAACGAGGCGGCCGTCGCGGGTTTCCGGCCAGGCTCCTCCGCTGGCGCCTTTGCGGCATAAAATGGCGTCGACGAATGCGTTTC
>JAUWFF010000231.1 GCA_030607105.1 Filomicrobium sp. | reverse complement strand
GACCTGGAACGGCGTGCAGTCGCTCAGACAACGTAACAATGTCGAAGCCTGATAGTCCGTCCGACCGCGAATTGAGCATTGATGCGTTTGGCCCGAAGCGATCGGGCAAACTTCTGAGTCACGATTGGTCCTATTGCGCGCGACGGTGCCACCCTCTTATGTAACCTCTCGCAATCCCAGTATCGCGAGACACCCAAAAAGGTAGCGCCGGCGAGAAACAATGGAACACAAACAGGATCAGAATTTGAGCCATACTAAACTATTGCACGGATTACAGAATCCTTCTCAGACTCCCACCGACGCCAGCTCGGAAGATGATGCTAGACAGCATATGGACGGCATCTATCGGTATCAGCGCTACATCTACGATGTGACGCGCAAATATTTCCTGCTGGGCAGGGACACGCTGCTGGATGAGCTTCAACCGCCAGACGCAGGTAGTGTGCTGGAAGTCGGCTGTGGAACCGGGCGCAACCTGATTCAGGCAGCCCGGCGCTATCCCAAGGCGCATTTCTACGGCTTCGACATATCGGCGATGATGTTGGAGACGGCGGCAGCCAATATCAATAGAGCCGGCCTTTCCAACCGCATCACGGTTGCCGAAGGCGACGCAACGGATTTCTCCAGTCAGGATCTGTTCGGGGTGCCGGGCTTCGACCGTGTATTTGTTTCCTACTCACTATCGATGATCCCGCCCTGGCGGGAGGCAATAGCCCAAGGTCTGGCGGCGGTCACGCCGGGCGGTTCGTTGCACATCGTCGATTTCGGCCAGCAGGCGCGTCTGCCCGGCTTGTTCAAAAGCGGACTGCAGGCGTGGCTGGCGAAGTTTTCCGTCGAGCCGCGTCGTGATCTTGAAGATGAGCTCAAGACCCTATCTGATCAAAACGGCTGTGGCTTGAAGTTCGAGCGCCTGTTGCGCGACTACGCGCAACACGCCGTGGTAAGCAAGCCCGCCGCGCGGGAGCAACCCCTCTAGTGCAACCACTCCATCAGCCAGTGCAATCCAAACGCGCCCGGTACCAAGAGCACACCCGCCCATAAAAACGCCGAAGCAAAGTTGGCGATTTGGAAAGTCCGCCACGGCATTTCGACGATGCCGGCTACCAACGGTACGGCCGCCCGCAAGGGCCCGAAGAACCTTCCGATGACGATCGCCCAGGCGCCGTAACGTTCAAAGAAGGCATGGCCGCGCGGGATGAGATCGGGCCGGCGCGAGAGCGGCCACATCGCCGCGATTTCCTCATGGAAGTGCTGGCCCAACCAGTAGGACAGCCAATCCCCACAGGCGGCGCCGAGACTGGCTGCAATCCACACGATGATGAGTTCGTTCATTGAGCCGTTGCCGCCGATCAGCACGCCGATGCCCACTAGCATCACCCAGAACGGCAGCAACAAAGACACGAACGCAAGGCTCTCACCGAAGGCCAGAATGAAGATCAGGGGTGGTCCCCAGTGACGGTTCTGCTCGACGAAGCGTACGACCGGCTCCGCATAGCTTGGGAGATCCTCCATCCTCAGCCTGACTCAGCACTTCGCGGAATGAGCGTACCGGCGGCGACCTCCATCCAAGCCAGCAACGTTGCAACGCTCAACACAGCGAGGGCAAAGGCCGTCACAGGCATCGACAGTGCCAGCACCGCGAGCGCGATCAGCACCGCATTGCAGATTGCCACCCGGCGCACAACGACGGCGTGAGAACGAAGCGCCTGAGCCGACCGCTGGTAGAAGTGACTTCGATGTGGCTCCCAGATCTTTTCGCCGCGCCTTAGGCGCATCAGAATCGTGATGGTGGCATCAGCGACAAAGTAAAGCGGCAAAATGAGCGCGGCGGCCAGCGAGTGCTTGACGGCGAGCCAGATTAGCAACGCGCCACACAAAAACCCGAGCGGTACGGAGCCGACGTCGCCCATGAAGATGCGCGCGGGGTGCCAATTCCAAAATAGGAAGCCGGCAGTTGCCCCTAGAATAGCGAGGGCCAGTCCGAGCAAGGGCGATGTTGCATGCGCTGCCGTTATCATGACGGCGAAGCCCCCGGTGATCGCAATCACCTCCACGCCGGCGATGCCATCGATGCCGTCCATGAAGTTGAAGAGGTTGATAAACCAAACGAGTGCGAACAACGCCACGGCGCGGTCCAACCAGAAGGGCAGCCATCCATGAAGGATCAATTGCGTGTCGGGAATGGTGGCGAGGCAGGCTATCGCCGCCGCAATATGCGCTCCAAAGCGCAACGAGCGCGAAACGGGCTGCAGGTCATCCATAAACGAAACGACCGCGAGCAGCGCGGCGGCGCAGAGCAACACTGCGTGCACCCAGCCCAGCGGCCATAGCACGAAGAAAACTGCCATCGCCGCTAGCAGCAATGGCAGACCGCCTCCCGTCGCGGTGGCTCCTTTGTGCATGGATCGCTCGTTGGATTCAGCGACAAGACCGCGGCCGTCCACAAGTCGGATAAAAAAATGCGTCAGCAGGACGCTGGCCGTGAACGCTAAAAGGATGGTGAGTATCGCCAGCAAGGCGCATCTCCTTCGTTTCCGCCGGTGCAATCATCGACCGGGAATCCCATGGTGTCGCGGAACCTACCCACCGGGTCTGGCGGATCAAAGTCTCTTATTCCCGGTATCAAGCCTCAGCAAGTCGCGATTGAGACGGCCAAGGCGTGGCGAGTAGCGAATCACCACCTCCCAGCCCCCCCAGACGATCAGGGGAAGGACATACGTTATTGCGTAGAGGTGCGTCCACGAGAAACCACCATCGAGCCTCGGCAACTGCAACGTTACGCACGAAATGGTCATCACCAGCAAAGCCGGATGCGGAATGCGGACAGCGAGCGCGCACAGGAATCCGAAGTACCAGGGGTAGTGGGGTGAAGTGAGAAACACAAAAGCGGCACCAAGGAGCGCCAGGCGCTCCGGCTTGTACTCTTCAGCGCCGCGGTCGAACACAGCCCAGGCGGCGAAGGCGAGCAAAACCACCAGTGCGAAGGCGATGTATAGGGCGCCTGGCGGTTCGGTAATCCAAAATTCCCTTAGATACCAGACGACATGAAACCCCCAACCCGAGCGGTAGCCCTCGTTATCCAGATGCTGACCCAGGAAGCCGAAAATCCCGGTTCCAGCGGCCGTTACGAAAGGAAGAGCGGCAATTCCCGCGGTGGCGACCAGGAATACAGGCAACCGCCAATCCCAACGCCGCCAAAGAGCCGGAAGCAGCACCACTGGGAAGTATTTCACGAGCGCGGCCATCGCAAATAACGCGCCGGTCCACCCCTGGCGACCGCGCAACGCCGCCCAGATGCCCAGCGCCAGAAATGCTGTCGCTGCCGCATCAAGGTGGGCCTGGCTGGCGAACTCCCAGATCGGAAGCGGGTGCCAAGCATAGATGAGGACACGGGACAGCGGCAGGCCTTCGGCACGCAGCCAGCCAACCAGCGCGACGACCGTCACAGCCTCGCAAAGCAACATGATGGCCTTGATGCCTGCGATGCCGTCATGAGCGGCCACGCCCATCATGAACAGAAGCTGTGCAACGGGCGGATAGATCGTCACCGCCCGTTCTTTTTGATTGATGTGGGGGTAAATCTCTGCATCCCGCAGACCCGCCAGTCGCTCGTCGGACGGCACATAGAGATAGGGACTGATCCCCTCCCAACCGAGCCGGCCATCCCAAACATAGCGGAAGGCATCTGTCGTCAGATTCGGCAGAGCGGTTATCGCGATGGCGCGCAAAAACACTGCTACGATGAGGATGACAACGAGTGTCGCCAGCCCACCGGGCCATCGCAAAATGAGGATGACGGCGGCAAGGTAGATTGCTCCGTGCACGAGAGCCGCGGCCACATAGGAACTGATGTTGGCATGATTGACTTCAATGACGCCCCAAGCCGTCAGCAGCGCAAGAAACACAGCCGCCGACAGCAGCAGTGGTAGGCCTTTGTCGTCCAACGCCGCTGC
>JAUWFF010000015.1 GCA_030607105.1 Filomicrobium sp. | reverse complement strand
GCGAGGGCGCGCCTATCCCGGCATCGACGACCAGGGGGACGTCAGGAAAGTAATTGCGCATGGTCTTCAGCGCGTAGGGGTTCGCCAGCCCGCGTCCAGTGCCAATCGGTGCGCCCCAGGGCATCAGAACGCGGCAGCCGGCGGCAACGAGGCGCTCGGCAGCGCCAAGGTCTTCAGTTGTGGAGGGAAAGACTTTGAAGCCGTCCTTGTTTAGAATTTCGGCGGCCTCGACCAACCCGAAGAGATCGGGCTGCAGAGTATCATCGTTAGCGATGACCTCGAGCTTGATCCACGCGGACCCGAATAGCTCGCGCGCCATTTGCGCTGTTGTCACAGCCTCTTTCGCGGTGCGGCAACCCGCGGTGTTGGGCAGCACGTGCACATCTAGGCTGTTGATCAGTTCCAGGAACCGTGCGCCAACCTTACCGCGCGCGGATTCCCGGCGAAGCGAGACAGTGACGATCTGGCAGCCGCTCGCTTTGACTGCATCGGCCATGACTTGCGGCGAGGGATACAGCGCTGTGCCGAGCAGCATGCGCGAAGACACGGTTTCCTCATAGAAGGAGAGATCGTCCTGGGTATCGGGGGGCACTTTGGCGATGAGGTTCATGATGGATGATATGCCGTTGGTCTCGGTAATATTCTAACCGCCCTGTCGAGCGGATACGATCTCGACGCTGTCTCCAGAAGAAAGCAGCAGAGATGCGCGCGCCGCGGCTGGGACGAACTCTCCATTGACGGCCGTTGCGACGCGGATCTTGGAGAAATCCAACGATGCCAGCAGCGCTTCCAGGGTTCGCGCGTGCGTCTTGCACTTTTCGCCGTTGACATTGATTTGGATTTGCTCCGACGCAGAACTGCTCGTCCCGGTGTTTGGCAATCAGGGCTCCCATCGCTAGAGGACGCGTTTTCTTCCGGTGGTATACCACCGACTATATGCTGCGTTTCCGTTGGCATGGAAGGGGGAAATGCGTGTCGGCAGGAAACTCGGCGAATTTCTTGAAGCCGCAGCATCTGAACCTATTGAACTAGGTTCATAAACGTCCGATATTTCAGATATGAACATTGCTCACAAACGGTTCTGCCCTCTTTTTGCAGCGTGTGTGGCATCGAAAGGTTTGCATAGGTTTGTCTGGTCAGTCCTGCCAACATCCGGAGAATTCTTGTTCATTGCTTAGGACGGAGCCCAGCCATACTGTGAACAATGTTCGCAGCTAGCTCGGCCAGGCCGCAAAAGAATGAACTTTGTTCGTTGCTGGTGTCTTGATGCTGCGATGTGGATGGGCACGAGGAAAAACCAATAAGGGATACCGCTGCCATTGCCTCGACAACGAAATCGACAAAGTGCACGAGTGAAAATCCCGCTTGCCCGCCGGCCGATGCCGGGAGCATCGTCGGGCGCGAACAAACCGCCAGATCGCCAGCATCGTTCGGGCACGAAAGGTCTGGGTGCTTACTGCCCTAAGGACGACCCGCCATTCAACATCCTCAAATCCGCCACATATTCAGCGCCGCCAATGTTCGCGAGCCCTCCTGAGGACACTGCCGATGTTCAAAGACCTGATGACGTCCCGCCGCTTCGCACCGCTGTTTTGGTGCCAGTTCCTATCGGCGCTGAACGATAACTTCATCAAGACCGCGCTTGTCTTCCTTGTGTTGTTCAGGATCGGCGCGGAGCATGGTGCTTCGCTGGTGACGTTGGCGGCGGCGACGCTGGTCGTTCCGTTCTTCTTCTTGTCCGCGCTTGGCGGCGAACTGGCCGACAAATACGACAAGGCTAGAGTTGTCGTCTGGATCAAGCTTGCCGAGATCCCGATTGCTGCGCTGGCGGCCCTGGGATTCCTGCTCAGCGCGTCCAGTCACCCCGCGTTGATCGACTGGTCGGTTCCTGTCTTATTCGTCGCACTGTTTGGCTTCGGCTCAATGGCGGCGCTGTTTGGGCCGACCAAGTACGGCATCCTTCCCGACCATCTCGAAGTGCGCGAGCTGTCCGCGGCCAACGCGCTGGTCGAAGGCGCGACGTTCCTGGCCATTCTGATCGGCACGATCGCCGGCGGCGTTGCCATGTCCGGGAATGGCTCGGCGGCCTTGATCCCACCGTGGGCCGTCGCCGGAACCATGGTGGTGTTCGCCGCGCTTGGCTTGTGGTCGGCGAGCCTGATCAAAAAAACCGGGGAAGCAGTCCCGGATCTGAAGATCACCAAGAACCCGCTTGTCTCAACATTTCGTCTGCTGGGCGAGTTGCGCGAAGACCGGCGGCTGTGGATCGGCGGCCTTATTACCGGCTGGTTTTGGCTTGCCGGCATTGTTTCGCTGTCGCTGCTCCCGACGTTGATCAAAGAAACGCTGGGTGGCACCGAAGAAGTCGCCACGCTCGGTCTTGTGGCGTTCACAATCGGGATCGCGCTTGGTTCCTATCTGGCCGCGAAGGCAAGCCATCACCGGCCGAACCTGGCACTGGTTCCGATTGGTGCACTAGTGATGGGAATTGCCGGTCTGGACATCGCCCGCTTGCTTTGGAACTTGCCGCCAGCCGAAGCCGGATCCGTCGGTGCGTTGGCGTTCCTTCAGTCGACGACTGGCGCCTGGCTCATGTTTGACTTGATCTTGCTGTCAGCAGCCGGTGGTTTATTCATCGTACCGTCGTTCGCAGCAATCCAGTCGTGGGCGAAACCTGATCACCGCGCCCGCGTCATCGCTGCGGTCAATATCCTGCACGCGGCGTTCATGTCGGGCGCGACGCTGGCGGTTTCCGCTTTGCAGGTCTACGGCGTCGGTATCCCGGAGCTGTTCCTTGCTCTGGGCCTTGGTAATATCGCGGTCGTCTACTTTGTGCTTCGAGCCTGGGGAAGGGATGGCATGCAGGACCTCAGCCGCTTCATATTCAAGCTGTTCCTCGGTCTCGAGGTGAACGGACTGGAGAATCTTCCCAAGGAGGGCGAGCGGGCGATCATCGCACCCAATCACCTGTCGTTGCTTGATGCGCCAATCATGTACTCGGTGCTGCCGAGCCATGCCGGTTTTGCTATCGATACACAGATGTCCGAGAAATGGTGGGTGCGGCCGTTCTTGAAGCTCGCCAAAGCCTGGCCCATCGATCCGACGCGGCCGCTCGGCATGCGCGGTCTGATCAACCACGTCAAAGAAGGCGAGACGCTGGTGATCTTCCCAGAAGGCCGGCTTACGGTCACCGGCGGCTTGATGAAGGTTTACGACGGTACGGCGATGATCGCCGACAAAGCCGATTCCATCGTCGTGCCGGTGCGAATTGACGGACCCGAGCGCTCACCATTTGGCTTCATGAATAAACTGCAGACCAAGAAGGTGTGGTTTCCAAAAACGACGGTGACCATCCTGCCGCCTGTCACGCTTGAAGTCTCAGAAGAACTCAAGGGCCGCAAGCGGCGCCAGGCAGCCGGCGCAAAGCTGCAGGACATCATGGTTGATGCCGCCGTCAAGACGGCGAACTTTGAGCAAACGCTGTTTGAAGCTCTCATTGATGCCCGTGACACACGCGATACCGGAAAGCCGGCTGTCGAGGACCCTCTCGGCACCAAGTTGTCATACGGCAGGCTGATTACGGCCTCACAGGTGCTGGGGCGGAAGCTAAAACCACTTAACAAGGCTGGTGAGAACGTCGGTGTTCTGTTGCCGAATTCCGCCGGCGTGGCCGTAACATTCTTCGCGTTACAATCGATCGGGCGGGTTCCGGCGATGCTGAATTTCACCGCGGGGCCCAAGAATGTCTGCGCGGCATGCACGGCGGCGCAAATCAAGACGGTTCTCACCTCACGGGCATTCGTCGAGAAGGCCCACCTTGAGAACATCATCGAAGCGATCGAGCGGCAGGCCCAAGTTGTTTATCTGGAGGACGTAAGAGCCTCGATCGGTTTCTCAGATAAGGTCGCCGGGCTCATGGCCGGTGCCAATCCGCAGGTCAAGCGCAAGCCGGATGATCCGGCGGCGATCCTATTCACGTCGGGTAGCGAGGGAACGCCGAAGGGCGTCGTCCTCTCCCACCGGAATATCCTCGCCAATGCTTTCCAGTGCCTCACGCGCGTGGCGGTCAACGGCCAGGACAAAGTGTTTAACGTACTGCCGGTGTTCCACTCGTTCGGGCTGACGGCGGGGCTTGTCATGCCGGTCGTCGGCGGCGTGCCGGTGCACCTTTATCCGTCGCCTCTACATTACCGGATCGTGCCGGAACTGGTTTATCAGACTAACGCCACGATCCTGTTCGGCACCGACACCTTCCTGAGGGGCTACGCGCGGGCGGCCCACCCTTACGACTTCGCGCGGGTCCGGCTCATACTGGCCGGCGCGGAAGCGGTTAAGGACACCACTAGGTCCCTTTACATGGAGAAGTTTGGCGTCCGCATTCTGGAGGGTTACGGCGTTACCGAAACGGCACCTGTGCTGGCGATCAACACACCTCTTGCCAACAAGGCGGGCACGGTCGGCAGGTTGTCTCCGCTGATGGAAGCGTCTCTTGAGGCTGTCCCGGGCATCGATGAAGGTGGGCGCCTGCTCGTGCGGGGACCCAACGTGATGCTTGGCTATCTGCGGGCGGAGAACCCCGGCGTCCTGGAGCCTCCTGCCGAGGGTTGGCACGATACTGGTGACATCGTCGAGATCGACCAGGAAGGATTCATCACCATCAAGGGCCGGGCAAAGCGTTTCGCAAAGATCGGCGGCGAGATGGTTTCACTTGCCGCGGTGGAGGCGATGGCCGCTGACATTTGGCCCGCGTCTTTGTCAATTGTCGTTTCGCTGCCCGATCAGCGCAAAGGCGAGCGCCTCGTGCTGATGACCGCGGATGACAAGATCAAGCGGGCCGATTTCCTCGCCCATGCCAGAAAGCATGGCGCGACGGAACTGATGGTACCGGCAGAAGTCATGGTTGTTCCAAGCGTGCCGCTACTGGGCTCTGGCAAACCCGACTACGTCTCCGCGCTGGCGCTTGCAAAGCAAAGATTGGGGCTTGGCGCCGTCAAGGCCGCCTGAGGCAGCGGCCCCATCTGTCAGAAAATGGGCGCTCGAAACTGGGTGGCGGGTGCCTTTTAGTGTCGTCACCAAGGGCTCGCATCAGTGTGCCCTATCGCCTATGTTCCCCCCCAAGCCCGCTTGGCCGGTTACCGTGCCAAAGACAGCGCAACCAACAAGGGAGGTCCCAACCATGGATCATTGGGATGTTTATCTTTCCGGGGAAATCCATACCGACTGGCGTCAGCAGATCGAAGAAAAGGCGGAAGCTGCCGGACTGCCGGTCTCATTCACGGCGCCGGTCACAAACCACGAGTATTCCGATGACTGTGGTGTCGCCATCCTCGGGCCTGAACCCAATAAATTCTGGCACGACCACAAGGGCGCCAAGCTCAACGCCATCCGCACCCGAAACCTAATTGAATCAGCCGACATCGTCATTGTCCGTTTTGGCGAGAAGTACAAGCAATGGAACGCCGCGTTCGATGCGGGCTATGCGGCGGCACTCAACACACCCCTCATCATCATGCATCCGCCCGAACATGCGCATGCGTTGAAGGAGGTTGATGCGGCGGCGCTGGCTGTCGCTGAGACGGTCGACGAGATTGTTGCCATCCTTCGGTATGTGATCGAGGGCCAGCTTGGAGCAGGCAAGGCCGCCGCCGAATAGAGCGTACGCAAAGAACCGGAGACTACACGTCATGCCGATGGAGCAGAACGAACTGGAAAGGCTGATCAGGGAGGCCTTTCCCGACGCCAGCATTGAAATCCGCGATCTTGCAGGAGACGGCGATCACTACGCCGCCCACGTTGTATCGCAGGCGTTCAAGGGCAAAAGCCGCGTGCAGCAGCACCAAATGGTCTATCAGGCGCTGCAAGGGCAGATGGGCGACGTTCTCCACGCCCTGGCGCTAACGACCGCAGTGCCTCAAGATTGACAGCGGGGCGCCCGTCCCCACATGCTGGAAGGTAGTTTCAAGCCGAACGTCAGCTCCCGCAGTGGCAACTGGAAGCACAAGGAAAGCGCCCAATGAGCAAGCAAGAAGTCAACGACTGGATCCGCAAGCAGATCGCTAACAACGATGTCGTCGTTTTTATGAAGGGCACGAAGCAGTTTCCGCAGTGCGGGTTCTCCGGGCAGGTGGCGCAAATTCTCGGCTATCTCGGTGTCGATTATGAGGATGTGAATGTGCTGGACGACATGTCGGTGCGCGAAGGTATCAAGGAGTTTTCGAACTGGCCAACGATCCCGCAACTCTACATCAAGGGTGAATTCCAAGGCGGCTGCGACATCGTCAAGGAGATGTTCCAGGATGGGTCGTTGATGCAGGTTTTTGAGGAAAAGGGCGTTCCCTACGACAAGTCAAAAGTAATGACCGCCTAATCAGCCCGTCGGGCAGGGCCCATTAATGCTTTTGATGGAAATCACATAAGGACTGGCGTGCTCACCGCGCGCCGGTCCTTTTTTCATCGTTTGTGTAGTTTACAGCGTGTTCATGGCGGATGGGATCGAGCTTCAAGGGAGTGAACGGCAACAGATGAGGATTGGCGGGCGGCGATTCTTGTTAAGCCTTGCGATCCTGGGGGCCAGCGTGTGCCTGGCGCTTGGCATTTCGCTGCCGATCATCAAACTGACGAGTTACGTATTTTGGACAACGCAGCACTCGTTGTTGTCCACCGTCGATGTCCTACTGCGTGACAAGCAGTATTTCCTCGGACTCACAGTGCTCGTTTTCTCGATTGTTTTTCCAATCCTCAAGCTCCTTTACCTGCTTCTTATTTCCACGCTACCTAACGAAGAAATTCTGCGCCAGCACTGGCGTTTACGGGCCCTGGAATGGCTCGGCAAATGGTCGATGCACGATGTTCTGGTGCTGGCGTTGATGATCTTTTTCATCAAGAGCCAGGGCGTCTACGATGCCTCCAGTCTAAACGGTGTTTACTTTTTTACGGCGGCCATCGTCTTGATGATCCTGGCCTATGCATGGCTGCCAAGTGTTGCTTCTGAATCGGCGCGGCGCGCACAGTTGAAAGCCGCCAGTTCGGGAAATGGCAAGGCGATCAATGGGGCCAAACAAGGTGCCGAAGCGCCTGCTCATCACGAGACCATTCTCGTTGCGAAGAAACAGCCGTTCCGCAACTTCGTGCTTAGTTTCCTGATTATCGTGGCGACGGTGTTCTTTGCGCTTGGCGTGATCCTGCCGGTGATCCGGTTCACGACCATCTATGTCTGGACCGCCGAGCACTCAATCGCGACAATCATCTACGCGCTCTATCAGGACGGAGAGCATTTCTTATGTGCCGTGCTGTTCGTCTTTTCGATCCTGTTTCCGTTTCTCAAACTGTTTTACCTCCTGACGCTCGTCACCTCGCCAGATCTAAGTCCGGAGTTCCGCCAAAAGTCGATATCAACGATGGAATGGCTGGGGCGCTATTCGATGACCGACGTGATGGTGCTCGCCTTGATGATCTTCTACGTCAATTCATCCGGCTACACGGAGGCGGTGGTCCAGCCCGGCGTCTATTTCTTCGCTGCCTCGGCGATAATGACGATGCTGGCTTATGGTTGGGCGAATACGACGGCACCCAAACGAGTTCGCGTACTGGCACAAGAGGCGGCGCATTCCGGGGGCATTGGCGAGCACGCTGGCTAGAGCAGCTCCAAGCCTAGACATCACCATCAGCCGCAGCGACCACCGTTGAAACACCGCCGGCCAGAGAAATGCTCTTGATGACGGCGAATACGTTCACACCGGCGGTCAAGTTCAGTTCGGCGACGGCCTGGCGGGTAATGCGAGCGCGGATACGGCCACCTTCGACATCCACAAGCGTCTCAGCAAAGGCCGTTTGCGACTCTTCGACGATCTCCAGGATCTTGCCTTCCAGGATATTGCGCGAGGTGATCTCTTCGGGGCGGCGGATCGCCAGTGCGACATCCCGGGCGCGTACGCGAAGGCGAACGACCGTACCCGCGGGGGCGTCGATCAGCGGAACGAACAACGCTGCCTGCCCTAGAACGAGTTCTGTCAGTTGATAGACGTGATCATGACTGGCCACGCTCGCTTCGAGGACCACACCAGCTTCAAATCGACCGGTCGCCGGTCCCAGGTCGAGCCGCGCGAGAGTCTCGGCGACTGGACCGTCGGCGACCTTGCGGCCTTCGGAAAGAACGATCATGGAATCGGCTAGATAGGCGACCTCATCAACCGCATGCGTGACGTAGACCACCGGCACTCCGAAATCGGCTGGGAGGCGGGCAATGTAGGGAAGGATCTCAGCGCGACGGCGCGCATCAAGGGCCGATAGCGGCTCGTCCATCAATAGGAGGCGCGGCCTCGTCAGAAGGGCCCGTGCGATTGCTACGCGCTGACGCTCGCCGCCAGACAGTGTCGAAGGGTGGCGGGCGAGGAGTGGTTCTAGGCCGAAACGAGCGAGCACCGCTTTGCGTTCGATGGCCTCGCCGCGTCCGCTAGCGCGCTGTTCGGCGAAGGCCAGGTTGCCTTCCACGGTTAGGTGCGGGAAAAGCCGGGCATCCTGGAAGACGTAACCAACAGCGCGCTGCTCGGGCGGTAGGAAGACCCTTGAAGGCGATGTGTCCTGCCAGACTTCTCCGTTGAACGCGATACGGCCCTGTGCCCCACGCTCCAGTCCGGCGAATGCGCGCAACAACGTCGTTTTGCCACTACCGCTATGACCGAACAACGCCGTCACACCGGTCAGTGGAAGCTCGTGCTTAACGGCCAGCTCGAACGCCTCAATGGCGATACGGACGTCAATGAAGAGCACGGGATCATCCGACATGAAGCGGCGCTCTCCGGTTCAAAGCATAGACGGCAAAAAGGACGGCGAACGAGAAGACTAGGAGACCAGCGGAGAGCACGTGTGCCTCACCATAATTCAAGGTTTCGACGTGCTCATAGATGGCAATCGAAATGACCTTGGTGCGGCCGGGAATGTTGCCGCCCACCATTAGAACCACACCAAACTCGCCGATGGTATGTGCGAACGTCAGCACGCTTGCCGTAATGAACCCGCGCGTGGCCATGGGTGCGGCGACGGAATAGAATGCGTCGCGGGGGGATGCCCCAAGAGTTGCAGCTGCCTCCAAGGGTTCACGGCCGACAGCCTCGAACGCGGTCTGCAGAGGCTGGACCATGAAGGGCAGCGAATAGAGCATTGAAGCGACCACCAGGCCCGTGAAGGAGAACGCGAGCGTCGTTCCGGTAACAGTCACCCAGAAGCTGCCGAGCGACGCGTTGGGGCTAAATAGGACGAGCAGATAGAAGCCGAGCACCGTGGGCGGCAGGACGAGCGGCAGGGCCGTAACGGCTTCAATGACTGGCTTAAAGCGCGAGCGCGTGTAGGCCAGCCACCAGGCGAGTGGCGTTCCGATGATGAGTAACAGAAGCGTTGTTATGGTCGCCAGCGCCAGCGTCAGCAGAACGGGTCCAAGTTCGGGCATCGGCTAGCCGCCCCCGCTTTCATATCCGAATTCCTCAATGGTCTTCTTGGCGCCGTCGCTTTGGAGGTAAGACACAAAAGCACGTGCAGCATCGTTGTCGCGGGCGCGCTCGAGCAACACAGCATCCTGGTTGATCGGCGCGTGACATTCGGCGGGTACGGGCCAAAGCGCACCTTTAGGGTTGGTATTCTCGATTTGTGAGCGGGCGACGAAGCCGATCTCAGCGTTGCCGGTGGCGACCAGTGCGTGCGTTTGCGAGATATTCTGACCGAAAACCAGCCGACCCTTCAGATCATCCCACAGTCCTTTGGAGCGCAGGGCCTCGCGGGCGGCGGCGCCATAAGGCGCGAGGTCTGGATTGGCAATCGCAATTGAGCGATGGGGTTGGCTGAAGACCTTTTCGAAAGGGCCGGTCACAGTCTCGGCGCTGGGGCTCCACAAGACGAGCCTACCGACCGCATAAGTGAAGCGACTTCCGGAGACGGCGAGACCGTTTTCCTCGAGTTTGCGCGGGCGGTCGGCGTCGGCTGACAAGAAGATGTCATAAGGAGCACCATTTGTGATCTGCGCATAGAGCTGGCCGGTCGATCCCGTGCTGATCTTCAACGAGTACCCGGTCTCCGCGTTGAAACGATCTGCCAACGCCTTTGCAGGTGCCGCAAAATTTGCGGCAACCGCTATCAGGGCGGTCTGGGTGCGGGCGAAGGCTGGGGTTATGGCAAAGACGGCCGCGACCAGGAATGCCGCAAGTGCGGCGATCACCTCTCCGTTTGTGCTCCGGAATCGCCGGTTCGCTGCTAGACCTGCTCTAGTTGTGACTGTCATGGGAGCGAATTCGCCGTCCTTGGGGGAACTTTGGGTAAGCTTTCCACCGATCGGGGGGAGTCGGCAAGTCTCCGAACCGCCAATGCGTTGTGCGGCCGTAGCCCAAACGGAAACGGCCCAGAGACTGGGTCCCTGGGCCGCTTGGTCAATCATCTGTCTCGCAGGCTCAATCCCGGGTGATGCTGCGCACAACGAATTTATCAT
>JAUWFF010000391.1 GCA_030607105.1 Filomicrobium sp. | reverse complement strand
GCCGAAAATGAACGGACGGAGCTTACCGGGCGCCTCAACGTCCCCATTTATCAAGGTGGAGAAGTCGCCGCACGCGTCCGTGCATCAAAGCATACCCACGTAAGCCGTTTGCAGGAGATTGAGGATGCGCGGACGGAGGTCCGCGAAGCAATCATTACCGCTTGGGCTGGATTTCAGACGACACAGGCCCAGCTTGAGTCGGACCGGACCCAGGTCGAAGCCAACCAAACGGCTCTGACCGGCGTTCGCGAAGAGGAAAAAGTCGGTCAGCGGACACTGCTCGACGTCCTCAACGCTGAACAGGAATTGCTCGATTCACAGGTCGACCTCGCCGAAACCCGCCGCAACAATATTGTTGCTGCTTATACTTTGCTTTCCGAGATCGGTCGCTTCTCAGCTGATATAGTTGGAATGACGGCGACTGTTTACGATCCCGAGGTCCACTATGCAGAAGTTCGCCGCAAATAGTGGGGAATTCGCATCACGCACCGGGATGGGCGCCGCGAGAAACTCGATTTGTGGGAATCCCACGGTCGCCATCATTCAATGAAGTAACCCTGGCGATATCACTGCGGCCAGCTTTATTCGACATAACGATGTCGGCGCCGCCTTGAGTGGCTTTCAAAGCGTATCGGCAGTCGGGTTGCTCGGCTATTAACGCCTGCCGAAAAGCCGCTCGATGTCGCTTAGCTTGAGCTCCACATAAGTCGGGCGTCCGTGATTGCACTGCCCCGAGAAGGGCGTTGCTTCCATCTCGCGAAGCAGGGCATTCATTTCCTCTGGCGTCAGGCGCCTTCCCGCTCGCACACTGCCATGGCAGGCCATCCGCGATGCAACCGCCTCAAGGCGCTCCGTCAGCGCTCCTGGCTCAAGCTCCTGCAGGACCTCAGCGGCGAGGTCCCGCACCAGACCGCGCACATCGCACGGACCAAGAAGGGCCGGCACTTCGCGCACTGCGACGGCTTCCGCTCCAAACCCGTCTATGACAAGTCCGAGCTTGGCAAGTTCCTCCGTTCGCCCGACAAGCGCCTCCACCTCTTCCGGCAGCAACTCGACGACTTCCGGGATGAGCAACCCTTGACGCGCCACGCCTCCGGTTGAAAGCATCTTCTTCAGCCGCTCGAACACCAAGCGCTCGTGCGCGGCATGCTGGTCAATGATTACCACCGCATCATGGGTTTGCGCCAAAATGTAAGTCTCATGCAATTGTGCACGCGCTGCTCCCAGCGGCTTGTCCTGCACGGCTTCGGCGATCGGTTCGCTGTGGGCGACCGTATTCGCCGACGTCGTCTCAAGTTCCACGAATGGCGCCTGCCAGCTTTCGGAATAGCCGCCTGGCGCCGCCGGCCGAACGTGGGCCAACCTCCCTACCGCACCCCTGGCCGCTCCCGCAGGCCTGGTTCCGGGACTTGGTCCAGCCACGGAGAAGGCTCCGATCGTCTCCTGACCTCCTTGCGCGGAAGCCCGGTTCGCCGCCTCCTCCAAGGCCTGCCTTACAGCGCCAATAACGAGCCCGCGGACGGCTCCGGGGTCCTTGAAGCGAACCTCCGTCTTGGCTGGATGCACGTTGACATCAACGTCCCTTGGCTCGAGATCAATGAATAGCGCGATATAAGGATAGCGCCCGCGGGGCAGCGTATCGCCAAAGGCCGCCCGCAGCGCGCCGATCAGCAAGCGGTCCTTCACTGGCCGGCCATTGACAAAGAGGAATTGTTGACTGGCATCGCCCCGGTTCAAAGTCGGCAGCCCGATGAATCCGGCGATACGGACACCGTCGCGCCCACCGGCAACCTCCACCGCGTCCGCCTGGAAATCGCGTCCCATGATCCGCGCCAGCCGCTGCAACAGACCTCCCGGCGAAGGTTCTTGCGGTGGGTACTTCAAACTGGCCCGCTCACCCATGACGAGCATGAAGCCGATTTCGGGATGCGCCATCGCTAGCCGCTTGACGACATCCCCTGTCGCCAGGTTTTCGGCTCTCTCCGACTTCAAAAACTTAAGCCGGGCAGGTGTCGCCGAAAACAAGTCCGTGACTTCCACTCGCGTCCCGCGATTGATAGCCGCCGGTCGCTCAGGTAACTTCCTGCCTTTGTCGACGATAATTGAGAACGCCTCACCCGCGCCCCGCGCGCGGCTTGCGATCTCCAGGCGCGCGACCGAACCGATGGACGGCAGGGCCTCACCCCGGAACCCGAGGCTCCGGATATCGAAGAGGTCTTCCTCTGTGAGCTTGGACGTCGCATGCCGCTCGATGCAGAGCGACAAGTCCTCGATCTGCATCCCGGTACCATCATCGCTCACACGAATGAGCGATAGCCCGCCCGCCGCCGTCACAACCTCAATGTTCTGGGCTCCGGCATCAATGGCGTTCTCGACCAGCTCTTTGACGACACTGGCAGGCCGCTCGATGACCTCACCCGCCGCAATCCGATTGATCGTTTCTGGCGTTAATTGGCGGATCAGCAAGGTGGGCCTCAGCGTTTCGTTGTTTATCCAGGCGGTTGCCCCAACCGTTCGCGCGTCAACACCTTCGCGAGTTCCACGGCCGGCTGGTCGAAGGGATCGACGCCAAGCAGGCGGCCCGCGAGAATCGTTTC
>JAUWFF010000292.1 GCA_030607105.1 Filomicrobium sp. | reverse complement strand
CGCAAAGCTTTCGGCCAGCAGCTTTCCGGCGTCGATCATCTGCGGTCCACCTATGACAGAGCACGCCAGGCCTTTTCACTTGGGGAGCCGGAGTGGGGTTGTGAACTTGCCGATGAGCTGGAGCGGCTGGTGGCCCTGCATGATGCGTCCAACATCGCTGCGGTGATTATTGAACCAGTGGCGGGTTCAACGGGATGTTTGCCGCCGCCCAAGGGTTATCTGGAGAGGCTTTGTGGAATTGCCCGAAAGCGCGGGATCCTAGTGATTTTTGATGAAGTGATTACCGCGTTTGGTCGACTGGGCCACGCTTTCGCAGCGGAGCGCTATGGCGTCGTTCCCGATCTCATCACGTTCGCCAAAGGACTCACCAACGGATCGGTGCCGATGTCGGGGGTCCTTGTCACCGGAAGTATTCATGGCGCGCTGATGCAGGGGCCAGAACACGTTCCGGAGCTTTATCACGGCTACACCTATTCGGCGCATCCTCTGGCGACGGCCGCCGCCATGGCAACACTGGATGTCTACCGTGACCGCTCGCTATTCGAACGTGCCTTGGCGATGGAGCGAGGATTTGGAGAAATCTTCCTCGGGTTAAGGGATGCACCGCATGTCGCGGATATCCGCCCGATCGGTATGATGTGCGGAATTGATCTTTTGCCTGCTGAAGAGGGTATCGGTAGGCGCGGCTACCAGGCGATGGCCAAAGCGTTTCATGACCACGACCTCTATGTTCGTGTCGCGGCTGATACGCTCGTTGTCGCGCCGCCACTGACTTGTGCGCTGGATGACCTCCGAGATATTGCCCAGCGGCTGCAACACTTGCTGAAGGACTTGGCATAACTGCTAATTTTTAGATGCGGGACGGCAACACCTGTGGCATTGCATTGGTGAGCGTCGGTGGAAAAGCTGGTGACATCTCGCCAGGGCGCGTTGCTTCACCGAGTGACCATGCGGATCCTGATTGCAAGATGATTCTTTTGGATCCGTCGTTGGGGCACGGGGTGAAATCGATGATTGGGGCAGAGGCGGTAAATCCGCCAAATCAGATCAGCGGCAGTTCCGGCAGTGACGCCGGGACCTTTGCTTCTCAGGCGGCTGGGCCGAGAGCGGTCCCCCTGCCGATGCGGTTGACAGGTGAAGCAATTACTATCTTGGCGATGGCGCTTTCGACACTGGCGCTAGGCACCGCGCTTTATCTACATCTTGGGTTCGCGCCCTGGGCGGCCATTGCAACCGCGCTAGCGGTTTACATTGGAATGCTCGGTGTTCATGCAATGATGCCGCGTCACCTTTTGACGCAATACGAAGGGGCTGAAACCGGAGGTCCCAGCCTTGCTCCGAGTAGCTTCGGCGGGGAGCCCGCGAAGGCGCCGCCGATGCCTGCTCGCGCGCCTCTTGCCGCAAAGCGGAAACCGGCGCCAGAGATGAAATTACCTCCGGAGCTGCGGCCTGCACCAGAAAGGTCACTTGCGCCGCAACAGGCGATTTCCGCGGAACCGCGGAGGTCCCGGAAAGCGATGCTGCCGCAAGGTCAGAAACCGGCACCTGAAGCGACGTTGAAGCTGGATCCAAGACGCAAGGCTGAGAGTAAACCCATTGCGACTCGGACCGCTCCACCTGCCTTGCAGCATTCTCCCGCTCGTGGTGCGACGACCGTCGCCGCCGCCGATCCTGCAGCCGGCCGGCCCAAGTCCGCTGAACCGACGGTGGCGCCACCCAGGCTGCCAGAGGTGGCACAGGCCGCCATGGCGCCGCCATCTCTACCAACGCCACCGGTCGCGCCAGCGCCTCGCGAAGCGGACGTTGAGATGATCCAGGGCTTGATCAAGAAGCTCGCTGATGAAGTCAACGCGGCGAGTGCGTCGCCTCCGAAAGGCGCGGAGGCCACAGCGAAGATTTCTGAGAGCGCCATCACGAACTCTGTTGGTGCTCTGAAAACCGCCGCCGGGAGCATGCGTTCGCTAGATCAGGCTGCCGAGCGTGGGCAGGCTTGCGAGGTTGACAAGGCTACCGATGATCGTGCCACCGAGTCGGGGCGGCCAGCAGCCGTAAACGCCAGGCTATCAGCCCTGGCTGAAGCGTTGGCGCTGGGACGCATTGAAGTCCTGCTTGATCCGATTGTTGATTTCAGTGTGCAACGGCCACGCCACTTCGAAGTCTATGTCCGGTTGCGCGATGAAGCCGGCAAGGTGTTGGATACGGGAGAGGCAATGGACGAACTAGCGGGCACCGGCATGCTGCCGCGGCTCGATGGGGCTCGGTTATCAAGTGCCTCTCAGATCGCGATGCATTTTTCGGGACGCGCGGGCGTACTCTTCTTAGCAATAAGCGGAGAGGCGCTGAGCGCCAACAAGTTCCTCGACGGTGTCGTGCAAGCTTACCGTGAGCGGCAGAATTTGGCCGGTCAGCTGATAATGACGTTCAGTCAGGCTGACGTGCGCGGGTTCGGTGCGCGGGAGTGGCGATTGCTTGCCGATTTCGCCAGCCTCGGGTTTCGCTATGGCATCGGAGATGTCACCGATCTCGACATGGACTTCGAAAATCTCAAAGGCCGCGGCTTCGAGTTCGTAAAGCTCGAAGCGGATGTCTTCTTGCAGGGGCTGCCGGCAGGCAATGACGTGTTCATACCGGCGGCTGACGTCTGTAAGCATGTCGCGGGGCTCGGGCTCAGCGTGATTGTTGGACGCATGGCCGATGAGCACGCGGCGGCGAAAATATTCGGCTTCGGTGTGCTGTATGGGCAAGGCACCCTGTTTGGCAGCGCCAAGGCCGTGAAGCGCGAAGTGCTGACCATCAAAGGGCATGCGGCTGCCTAAGATGGCCAGCGGCTTTACTTGCCTTCAGCCTGGAAGCCACGATAGAACAACTCAATAAACCCGACCAAGCTTGGCCGCCTCTGAATGAGGCGGCCAAGGTGTTTTTTGGGGGTAATGTGCGGTCATGCAGAACGTCGGACAGACCATGCCCAACTCCATCCCCGTTATTCATTCCATCGCTCCGCTTGCCGCAGAAACCGACGCCTGGCTCGTCGATATCTGGGGAGTAATGCATAACGGCGTGCGACCTTTCCTTGATGCTGGGGAGGCCTGTGCGAGGTTTCGGGAGGATGGTGGCCGGGTGCTGTTGCTGTCGAATTCGCCGCGACCCGCCTCAGGTGTTAAGGCGCAGCTCGATCAGATCGGTGTGCGCATCGATGCCTATGACACGATCCTATCGTCCGGCGATGCGACGCGTGAACTGATTAGGGCTTATAATGGTGCGGGCGTCTATCATCTTGGGCCTGATCGGGATTTGCCGATTTTTTCGGGTATCAATGTCGCGCGTGTCGGAGCGGAACCCGGTGATGGGGCGAAGGTGATCGTGTGCACCGGGTTGTTTGATGACACCCACGAGACACCAAACAACTATATGGAGATGCTGAGCGGCTTCGTTCAGCGCGGGCTTCC
>JAUWFF010000049.1 GCA_030607105.1 Filomicrobium sp. | reverse complement strand
AGATGGTATAGTTACGATTGGAGTAAGTCATCATGGAACTGATATTGGGACTGATAATGTGAGTGAAGGTCCTATGGTGATATTGAAGATTATTGATTAAGTAGGTAGTAATATGAGTGCCGTCCTGCAGCAGCAGGCAACGGTCCTGAATCTAGAAAACTCCATACGGCTTTTTCCGACGCGGATCGATGCTCAAAGGCGTCAGATCGACGTCAACAAGACGAAGTTGGAAACCGCCCGGCTCAACCTCGCGCGTACCCATATTTCACTGCCCTTCGACGCCCGGATATCGGCCGTCAACATCGAACGCACGCAGTTCGTTGGCATCGGTACGGAGCTGGCCGAGGCGGATGATATCGATACCGCCGAGGTCGAAGCGGAGATTCCCCAGGATCGCTTCCATACCTTTATGAAACTGACGCTGCCCAAAGACTTTACTGTAGAAAAGATCCGCAGTGGCGGTATCAGCGAGTTGTTCAAGAGCATGGGTTGGTCGGCAACTGTCCGCCTGCGCTCCAACGCGCGCGATGTCAAATGGCCGGCAGAGCTCTTGCGCACTTCCGAAACCGTCGATCCCAAAACCCGAACGGTCGGCGTCATTGTTTCCGTTGATAAGCCCTACGAGGGGATCAAGCCGATCGTTCGTCCTCCACTGGTCAAGGGAATGTTCGTCGAGGTCGAAATTGCCGGGCGGCCGACGATGGACCGCATTGTCATCCCTCGGTCTGCTGTCCACGAGGGCCGCGTTTATATCGCCGATAAAGGTAACCGGTTGCGTATCAGAAAGATCGACGTCCTTGCCGAACAGGGTGGCAAGGCTGTTATCGAAAGTGGCCTCAGTTTGGGCGAGCGCATCGTGATTAGCGACCTTTCACCGGCTATCGACGGTATGTTGCTGAAGCCCTTTGCCGACACTCCTGAAGAAGACGCGGCGGCAATTTCCGGCAAGCGCAAAGTGGCCGGTGAGGTTCAGCAGTGATCTCGTTCTTCACCAAGCATCCGACCATCGCCAACCTACTGATGATCGCGTTCCTTGTGATTGGTGCGGTGGCCGCTCCGACGCTGCAACGCGAAACCTTGCCCCGCGTTGAACCAAACAAGCTCGAAATCATGGTTCTCTTTCCAGGTGCCGCACCGGACGACGTCGAGGACGGCATTTGTCAGCGCATCGAGGACGCCGTCGATTCGGTCGACGGCGTTGTGGAGGTTCTTTGCGAGTCCCGCGAGGGCCAGGGTAAGGCGACGGTCGAAATGGCGGAGGGCGGCAATCTCGATCGCTTCTTTGCTGACGTGAAGACCGAGATCGACGCCATCGACGATTTCCCTGACAAGGCCGAGCAGCCGACCATCAAGCAGCTCGGCCGCACCGATTTTGTTGCCGCCGTTGCAGTCACCGGACCAAAGAACCTTACCGACCTTCGGGTCTATGCCGAACAGCTGAAGGATCGCATGAAGGCCTTCGGCGGCATTCCTAAGATCGAAGTCTTGGGGTTCTCCGATCGGCAGCTCCGTATAGAGGTGCGCGACGGGTTGTTGCGCCAGTTTGGTCTCAGTCTCTCTGGAATCGCTGATGCCATTCGCAAGCAGAGCGTCGATCTTCCTGCCGGTAGCGTTGAGACCCTAGATGGCGAGATTCTTCTCCGCTTTGATGATGAGCGCGAAAACATCGACTCGCTGAAGGATCTCATCGTCATCAGCGATCCAAGCGGTGGGCAGATTCGCCTCGGCGCTATAGCGACGATCGACGATCGCTTTGAGAAGGACGAGGTCCACATACGCTTCAACGGCGAACCGGCCGCCTTGTTACAGGTGACCAAAACCGCCAACGAGGACACGCTCTCGGTTATCGACCGCATCAATGCATTCCTGCAAGAAGAACTGCCACAGGCGCCGCCTGGCGTGACGTTGACCGTCGTCAACGACACCGCCAGCATTGTTCGCGACCGTCTCAATCTGCTTGTCAATAACGGAGCCCAGGGGCTGGCGTTGGTGTTCTTGGTCACCTGGCTGTTCTTCGGCTGGCGCTACGCGTTTTGGATCAGCATGGGACTTCCGGTGGCCTTCATGGGCGGTATCGCCGTGATGGCGATGCTCGGCTATACGATCAACATGCTGACAATGGTTGCCTTGTTGATCGTCGTCGGCTTGTTGATGGACGACGCCATCGTGATCTCCGAAAACATCGCAAGTCACAGCGAGGATGGCCTGCCGCCCGCCGATGCGGCAGCCCGCGGTACCGTCGAGGTTATGCCAGGTGTCCTTTCGTCGTTCGTGACCACGTTCTGCATCTTTGGCTCGTTGGCTTTTCTGAAAGGTGACATGGGCCAGCTGCTGCGCGTCATTCCAGTCGTCATGATTGCAGTTCTCGGCGCTTCCTTGATCGAAGCCTTCTTGATTCTGCCCCATCACCTCTCTCACGCTCTAAAAAAGGGCAATCCAAGGGGCGGTTGGATTCAGGGCAAGGTCGGCGATGCCCTCGAGTGGGTTCGTGAAAACATCGTCGGCGTCTTCTGTGCGGTCTGCGTCAAGGCCCGCTATCTGACGGCCGGCCTGACGTTTGCTGCACTACTGCTGGCAATTTCTGCGATGGCCACCGGCGTCTTGAAGTTCAGTGCTTTCCCCGAACTCGATGGCGACACGCTGGAGGCTCGCATCCTTCTGCCCCAGGGCACGCCGCTGGAAAGCACGCAATCCGCCGTTGCCCGTATTGAGCAGGCGATCCTGCGCATCAATGATGAGCTCTCACCCCAGCAGCCCGGTGGCGCTCCGCTCCTTGTCAATCGCACGGTCAAGTATAACGAGAACGCCGATGCGCATGAAGCAGGCGCCCATGTCGCGACCGTGAGCATCGATGTGCTGTCATCGGAAGTGCGCACGCTCGACAACGAGGCCTTGCTGGCTGAATGGCGGCGCAAGACCGGCACGATACCGGATGTCATTTCCTTGAAGTTCACTGAACCCACTATTGGGCCAGCCGGCCGTGCGATTGAAATTCGTTTGAGCAGCAGTGACCTGAAGGCTTTGAAATCAGCTAGCGAGGACCTGCAGGCTTGGCTGAGCCGCTACGAAGGTGTCGTCGGCCTGATGGATGACTTGCGTCTTGGCAAGCCCGAGATAAAAATCCGCATGCGCGAGGAGGGAATCGCGCTGGGCCTGCGCGCCGACGAGGTCGCAGACCAGCTCCGTGCAGCGTTCTTCGGCACCACTGTTAACGAACTTCAAGTGGACACTGGTGGCCTCGAGATTGATGCGCGTCTGGCTCGCGAAGACCGGAAGGATCGCGCCACGCTCGACAACTTCGTTATTACGACCGCCGAAGGCGCCCAGGTGCCGCTGTCCGCCGTCGCGACGCTGAGCGATGACCGCGGATACGCTCGAGTTAATCGCATCGACGGGTTGCGCACAGTCACCATCGAGGGAGACGTCGATACCCGCTTAGCCAACGCCAATGAGATTATCACTGATACTTCCAAGAGGTTTCTGCCAGACTTTGAAATACGCCACCCCGGTATCAAGGTGACGATCGCAGGCCAAAACAAGGAGGCCGGGCAGACCGGAGCCTCGATGATCACAGGCTTCATGGTCGGCCTGATCGGCGTCTATCTTGTCCTGAGCTTCCAGTTCCGCAGCTACGTCGAGCCGGTCGTGGTCATGATCCTGATCCCGTTCGCATTCATAGGCGCGGTCGCAGGACATATTCTGATGGGTCTCGATTTCACCATGCCGAGTATGCTCGGCTTCGCGGCGCTAGCTGGGGTCGTTGTTAACGACTCAATATTATTGGTGCATCAAATCAAGGAGCACCATGCGCCCGGAAGTACCGTCGCTGAAGTCGCCCCCTGCGCCACAAAGGCCCGCTTCAGAGCAATCCTTCTGACGTCGCTTACAACGATCGCCGGCCTTTTGCCGCTGCTGTCCGAAACAAGTCTGCAAGCGCAGGTCCTGATCCCGCTGGTGACAAGTCTGGCATTCGGCCTGATGGCCTCGACCATCCTTGTTCTATTCGCCGTCCCCGCGTTCTATGCCATCCTCGACGACTTCGGCCTTACCACCCTGGCCGAGGAGCGCAAAAGGCCGTTGCGGACCGAGGGACTGGCCACTCAGGCCGGAAAGTGAGCAAGTCCCTACCTGAGATCATGCACGCACATTAATAGTCAACTTTCCAACAAAGTTTGCAGGGGCTTAATGGCCCCCGGTTGGCCTTTCGCTAGAAAACTACCGGTGTCGAGCGCACAGCCTCTGACCGCTTCAAATGACAATCGGGCTGATAAAAAAATTCTTTCAGAAAAATAAAAGCGGGCCGCGGTGGCGACCCGCCTCGGAGGGGATTTGGCCTGGTTTCAGCGGCCCATTTTGAACATGCAGCGGCCGGTCAGCAGGCGGCCGGTTTTTTTGCCGCAGAAGCCCTTGGCCCGGATTTTGTCAAAGCAGCACTTCTCATCAATGCTGCAACGGAAGTCGACAACTTTCCCGCGCATTGTCTTCCCGTGGCAGAGCTTGTGCGTGTAGTGCCCACCAGCATTCGCAGCGGTACCAATAAACGTAAGTGCGACAGCGAGAGCGATCGTACGGATCATGACTAGCCTCGATTGACATATGTTACAACGTCGACCGCGCAAGATTGGGCCCGGCCAACTTGAATGAAATTTGGGTGCTGTAGCCTCATACACGGCGCCCCACTCATGAGTTTAGCCAAATTGAGGAAACAAAGGTGTAACAAACAAATAAAGTGGCTAATAAGTTGCCAATTAAAGGTAGTCATTATGTAATTCGACGAATTTCGGCCGTAGCGATTAATCTGGTCGCATTGACGTTTTCCAGGCCTCCTGCAGCAATAGCCCGATCGCTACGGCAGGCGCATGATGCGTTGCAGCGCTCATCAATGCACCCTCAAGGCCGATGATCTGACCGAAGCTTTCACAACCGCGTCCAAGTCGTCCGGAGACCTCGGACACCTCTCGTTCGCCAATGCCGGCTGCGACCACGGGTGCCTCCTGTGGAAGCGGCCTGGACGATAGGACCAGGCATGCACCATCGACGATCGAGCGCAGTTGCGCTTCACGGATGTAGGCGGCGGAGACGCGCCATGCCGCCGGCGTACCAGATACGCTTTCGCGCCCAAACAATCGGGCCAGCCGCACTATGCTCTCCTCTGTTGATTTGCCACGGCCATCGGCGGTCGCGTGCACATCAATACCCTCAAGGTCGTCGCCGAGCACACGGCGGACGTCTGCCATTGTCGCCAAATACTCCCGCGCCAGTCCAACCCACCTGCCCTGGAACGGCACGGACGTAACAACTCCCATCACGGCTGTGCGCGTCAGACCTGTGTAAATCAACTCTCCCGTGGTCTGACGCTCGGCGTCGCTCATCCCGAGGGTTTCAGGAACGCCTCTACGAACCGCGACGACGTCTGCCGTTGTTGAGCCGAAATCGATTAGGAGTGCGGTCTCGCGGAGGCGCCCGACGGCTTTCGCCGTTGCCAAAAAATTCATCGAACCGGTATCATCGGGATGGGCTTTCGCGGTCTCAGCATCGCAAAAGCCGCGACGGCCGAGGAAGAACCGTGCCTTTTGGCCAAATCCCGAAGTCAAGCTATCAACCAACACTTCCACGCCCTTCTTGCGGCTTTCAAATAGGTCCGAAAGCTCCCCCGTCATGGTGATTGCCACCTGTTCGGCGCCTGCAAGCAATGGCACAGCCCCGTTGAGCGCAAGGCCGAGGTTCTCAAGCCCCTGCCACAGAGGACAGGCAAACTGGCGCACGTCGACCAGTGCGTCGTTGTCGAACCGGGCAACCTTCAGGTGTGCTCCGCCGACGTCCAGCCCAACTGTGATAGTCATATGTTTCTTCCTCACTCACTCACGCAGGCCTAGGCCTTGCTGTGAGGTTATCAAAAAGGTCGTCGGTTTTGCATGTGATCCCCGTAATTGATTTGAAGCGCGGCGCGGTGGTTCGAGCCGTCGGCGGTGACCGTGCCAACTATCAGCCGGTCGACACGCCGCTGGCGCCGGGCAGCCACGATCCTGTTGATGTGGTGGCCGGCCTCACTACGTTTTACGCTGGCTTTGACAGGTTCTATGTGGCGGACCTCGATGGCATCGAAGGCCGGGGCCGCGACCTTAAGACCATTCCGCGTCTCAGCGAGGCGTTCCCGCACCTTCGATTTCTAGTTGATGATGGATCAGCGACCGCGACGGATGTTGCGGGGTTCGTGAACTGCCCTCGTGTATCTCCGGTGATCGGCTCGGAGACTTTGGGCAGCCTCGCCAACCTCGCCGACATAGCGGATCGGCTGCGCGGCGCGTTTGCGTTATCGCTCGACTGGCGCGGCGATCAACGCCTTGGACCTGAAGCCTTGTTCGAAAACGCCTCTTATTGGCCCGACACGCTTATTATCATGAGTCTCGATCGTGTCGGCCGCCGGGAAGGCCCAGATTTAGATCGCTTGAAATCCGTTAAGGGCATTTCAGGCAATCGTAAGGTTCTGGCCGCCGGCGGCGTCCGCGATCTCGATGATCTACACATGCTCCGTCGAATGGGCTGCGGAGCGCTGGTCGCCTCCTGTCTGCACAACGGCACTCTTTCCAGCGGCGACCTTGCGGCGCTGCAGGAAGACCAAAGGCTCGGGTCATAGAAAAGGCCGGCACCGCCAAAGTGAATACCGGCCCATTCAGATGTCTAGCCTTTCCAGCGGCCCGAAAGCAGATTTCCCAATCGCTGTAGCAGACCCCCCTTCATTGGAGGGGCATTGTTTGTGTTGTTATTGCCCTGCTCAGGACGGTTTCCGCTTCAAGACTTGGCTGCGAACGGATGCTCAGCGGTGTCGCGCTGTGCGGTCACTTCGGCAGCCGTCGGCTTTCCAGCTACAGCGCGCTCAAGGGCTTCCTTGGTTGCGCGGTAGTTGTAATCCTGGATTTTGGCGTCGTCAGCCGCTTCCCAGTGAATGAACACGCCAACGGCGATGTACAGGTCGTCAGCCTGGTCAGCAGAAATGGTGCCTTCGGCGACACAATCCTGAACCGCCTTGGCGACAGCGTACTGTGCCGGACCGAACATCTGGACGGCCTGGCGGGCATCCTTGATGGTGACTTTGTTGTAAAGGATCGTATTTGGTTTGCACGGCAAATTCGGAGCGACCACGGCGAGCAGAGTGGTGAAGCCGTCCTTGTTATTTGTCAGCGCGTTGCAGAATGCTGTTTCCGCTGCCGAACCGCGTGGACCGATGATGAGGTCGATGTGGGCGACTTCGTTGCCATCGCCGATGAGTGATTCGCCGACCATAACCTTGTCGATCTTGGCCATGATTTAACTCCTCCCAGAGTTTACCCAACAATTGAAAACCCGCCCGGACGAGCGGTGCCCTGAAGATAGCTTCGGGCGAACTATCCCAGTTGTCAGCGAACGGGAACCTGCCCCGATCCGGTTGCCAGATAGCAGCGCCGACGCGCACCGCGTTGATAGCCTGAGGCAGCGGGCTAAGACAAGAGTCTTAAGCGCTTCTGACAAGACCAACTTTGTAAATAAGCCCTGCAATG
>JAUWFF010000123.1 GCA_030607105.1 Filomicrobium sp. | reverse complement strand
CTGTTCGCATTGTAATTACGCAGCGGGAGCGATGGACGATCAATGGGAAGGTGGGTGCGGCTTTGCAGTGAGGTTTTTAGAGCATAGTTCTGCAGACGCCGGCCGGAGCTGGCGGCCGTCGTCTGCTTTGTGTGGGTGTCTTTGTGGCGACGCGCTTACTTCGAGGACAGCGCTTTCAAGTAGGTTAGCAGAAAGTCCTGCTCGGCGCGGTCGCTGATGCCTACGTGGCGCATCCGGGTGCCTGGCATGAACCCATCGTTGTCCGCCATCCAAGCACGCAGCGTGTTTTCGTTCCAGACGATGCCTGAGTTTTTCATGGCATCGGAGTATTCGTAACCTTCAAGTGAGCCTGCCTTGCGTCCGAGGACGCCGATGAGGCTTGGGCCATAAGCTTTGAGCGCGGGATCGTCGGCGTGGCAGCTGCGGCAGCGTTGTTCAAACATAATCTCGCCAGCGGCTTGCATCGCCTTTTTGCCCGCGTCGGTCATTGTCGCGTTCGCAACGCCCGCTGGGATGGTCATGCTTGCTAAGAGCAACTTTAACGGGACGGCGAATTGGGTGAATCTCATGATCGTAGCTCCATGTTTGCCGATACGCCTCGGTTGGGGCCGGCTAGCTGTCGATACGATGCTTTATGGTGCGATTGGTCGATTGCGATCAAGACAGACAGAAGGCCTATCCAATTGATGTGCTTGTGCTTTAGTACAGTGAGCCGTTCAACTGGCCTTGCCGTCAAACAGGCCCTTCATGCGGTTGAAAAAGCCCTGGCTTTCGGGGCTTGTTTCACCATTACTGAGCTTTTGGAATTCCTCAAGCAGTTCCCGTTGCCTCTTGGAGAGGTTGGTTGGGGTCTCGACCTCAACCTGAATGTACATATCGCCGGAGAGCTTGGAGCGCAGGACGGGCATGCCCTTGCCCTTTAGGCGAAACTGCTTGCCGCTTTGGGTCGCCTCGGGGATTTTGACGCGCGAGATGGAGCCTTCGACGGTGGGGACTTCGATTTGACCTCCGAGTGCGGCCGTGGTCATGGAAATCGGAACGCGGCAGAAAATATCGGCTCCATCACGCTGGAAGATGGCGTGGGGCTCAATCGAAAGGAAGATGTAGAGATCTCCTGCCGGGCCGCCACGCAAACCCGCTTCGCCCTCGCCGGCCAGGCGGATGCGGGTGCCGTCCTCGACTCCCGGTGGAATGTTGACCGAAAGTGTGCGTTCCTTGGTGACGCGACCGGCGCCGCCACAATCCGCGCAGGGGTTCTGGATGATCTCGCCACGGCCGTGACAGGTCGGGCAGGGGCGTTCGATCGTAAAGAACCCTTGGCTGGCACGAATCTTACCTGCGCCGGAGCAAGTCGGGCATGTTGTCGGAGCGGTGCCGGACTTGGCGCCACTGCCGTCACAGGTCTCGCAGATGACGCTGGTAGGTACCCTGATTTGCGCGGTCTTGCCCTGAAGGGCTTCGGTGAGCGTAATGCTCATGTTGTAGCGCAGGTCGGCACCGCGCTCGCGTCCTGAACGGCGGCCACCTCCGCCGCGCCGTCCGCCCATGAATTCTCCGAACAAATCATCGAAGATATCCGACATCGACGAGGCGAAGTCCGGCCCGAAGCCGCCTGGCCCGCGTCCGCCCATGCCATCGAAGGCGGCGTGGCCGAACTGATCGTAGGCTGCGCGCTTTTGCGGGTCCTTTAGTGCCTCGTAGGCCTCATTGACCTCCTTGAAGTTCCTTTCGGCGTCGCCGTCGCCGGGGTTGGCGTCGGGGTGGTACTTCTTGGCAAGCTTGCGGAAGGCGGACTTGAGGTCCTGGTCGGTGGCATTACGTTCGATGCCGAGAACTTCATAGTAGTCGCGCTTGGCCATGGTCGTCATTGGTTCCTTGCCTGTTTAGCTGCGCACCAGATCAAAGCTCAGGGCTGCGCCAAGCGAAACATCAAGCCTCTGCAATCTGTGAATGGCTGCCAAATGATCTGTAGATCCTTTTTGGGCGGGCCGTCTGGGAATTTTAACACGAACGACTTAACGCATTTCAGGACCCGGATTGGGCCCGGGTCCTGCTACGCGCGATCCAATCGGAAATCAGGCCGATTTCTTGTCGTCGTCAACTTCTTCGAAATCGGCGTCGACAACGTCCTCGCCCGCCGCCGAATCGGATGCCGCATCGCTTTCGGCGGCTTCTTCAGCGGCTTGTTGCTGGCCGGCGTAAACGGCTTCGCCGATCTTCATCGAGGCTTGCGTCAGGTTTGCCAAGGCAGTCTGGATGGCGTCGACGTCCTCACCAGCAATGGCTTCCTTTGCCGAATTTATGGCTGATTCGACCTCGTCCTTAACCGCTGCGACCTTTTCGTTTTCCTTGTTCTCCTCGAGGGTCTTTTCGGTGGCATGGATCATAGCCTCGGCCTGGTTGCGGGCCTCCACAAGTTCGCGGCGGGCCTTGTCTTCGCTGGCGTGGGCCTCCGCATCCTTGACCATGGTTTCGATCTCAGCGTCGGTCAGACCGCCTGAAGCCTCGATGCGGACGGACTGCTCCTTGCAGGTCGCCTTGTCCTTCGCCGAGACGTGGACGATGCCATTGGCGTCGATGTCGAAAGTGACCTCGATCTGCGGCACGCCGCGGGGCGCTGGAGGAATGCCAATTAGGTCGAACTGTCCGAGAAGCTTATTGTCGGCGGCCATTTCGCGCTCACCTTGCTGGACGCGGATGGTGACGGCGCTTTGGCCGTCTTCTGCGGTTGAGAACACCTGGCTTTTCTTGGTCGGGATCGTGGTGTTGCGATCGATGAGGCGCGTAAATACGCCGCCCAGTGTTTCGATGCCCAGCGACAACGGAGTGACGTCAAGAAGCAGCACGTCCTTGACTTCGCCCTTTAGAACGCCGGCCTGGATCGCAGCACCAACGGCGACGACCTCGTCTGGGTTGACGCCCTTGTGCGGTTCCTTGCCAAAAACCTGTTTGACGACCTCCTGCACGCGCGGCATGCGGGTCATGCCACCAACGAGAACGACCTCGCTAATGTCGGCGGCCTTCAAACCGGCATCCTTAAGTGCCTGCTGACAGGGGCCCTTGGTGCGGTCGATGAGATGCCCGACAAGGCTCTCCATCTTGGCGCGGGTCAGCTTCATCGTCAGGTGTTTGGGACCAGACTGATCTGCGGTAATAAAAGGCAGGTTGACTTCCGTCTGGGCGGAGGAAGAAAGCTCGATCTTGGCTTTTTCCGCAGCTTCCTTGAGGCGCTGCAGGGCCAATTTGTCCTCGCGTAAGTCAATGCCGTTTTCTTTTTTGAACTCGTCGGCCAAATAGCCAACTAACGTCATGTCGAAGTCTTCGCCGCCAAGGAACGTGTCACCGTTCGTTGACTTAACCTCGAAAACACCATCACCGATCTCAAGGATCGAGATATCGAAAGTGCCGCCGCCAAGGTCGTAGACGGCTATGGTGCTCGCCTCCTGCTTCTTATCGAGACCGTAGGCAAGGGCCGCTGCGGTCGGCTCGTTGATGATGCGAAGCACTTCGAGCCCGGCGATCTTACCGGCATCCTTGGTCGCCTGGCGCTGGGCGTCGTTGAAGTAAGCAGGCACGGTAATCACCGCCTGGGTGACCGTTTCCCCAAGCTTGGCTTCTGCTGTTTCCTTCATCTTCTGCAGGATGAATGCAGAGATCTGTTGAGGTGAATACTTTTTTCCGTTGGCTTCGACCCAGGCGTCTCCGTTCGGCCCCTCAATGATCTTGTAGGGGACGAGAGCCTGGTCCTTCTTCACAGTCTCGTCTTCGAACCGGCGGCCGATCAAGCGCTTGATGGCAAACAGAGTGTTGAGTGGATTGGTTACGGCCTGACGTTTGGCAGGCAGTCCCACCAGCCTCTCGCCGTCCTCGGTAAAAGCGACGATCGAGGGTGTGGTATTGGCACCTTCGGCGTTATCGAGGACCCTGGGCTTCCCGCCCTCCATTACGGCTACACATGAGTTCGTTGTGCCTAAATCGATGCCGATGACTTTGGACATTCTTTGTATTCCCCTTTTTGTTGCGGCAGACCGTGAAGGCCCTTAAGCGCGGCGCCTCATTAACTCTACGCCTGCTGAAGACATGCGCCAACAACAGGCGCCCGGGCACGGTCCCCTTCACTCGCTACCAACACGCGGAAAACCGGCGTTGGGACTTTGTAATACCAGCCTATCGCCAACACTAGGCAAGCCGGTGTTGGGTCTGCTACCACCACGCGTCAAACCTGTGTTAGGCGTGCTATCAACTCGGGGAAAACCCGTGCTGGGCTTGAGGACGTGGATCACGTAGGCGTTATATAGGCCGGCGAATTCGCCGTGCAACCGCGCAGAGCGGGGCTTTTGTTGATGACGCCCAGGGCCATTGGCACTATCGCGGACGTTTTCTGGTGGCGTTCGCAACCATGAGGGCCAGGTGGAATGCTGGACGGCTTCAAGTATCTTTCGAGATATTTTCCCGATTCCGAGCAGGTTGCACTGGTGAACCTAGTAAACGGGATCCTCGCGGAAAGTCCGCTCTATCGCCCAACCATGCCGCGCTCGGGGAAGCCATTTTCCGTGCAGATGACCAATTGCGGCGCGCTTGGCTGGTTATCCGACAAAGCCGGTGGTTACCGCTATCAGTCTACGCACCCGGAGACCGGCAGGCCCTGGCCAAAGATACCCGACAAGCTGCTGGCCTTGTGGGAGGATGTCGCAGATTGGCCGGGCAATCCCGAGGCGTGTCTCATTAACTATTATGCAGTGGGTGCAAAGCTTGGCAGCCACGTTGATGGAGATGAAGTCGAAACACGAGCCCCGGTGGTCTCTGTATCGCTTGGTGATGACGCGGTGTTTCATGTTGGCGGGCTCAAAAGAGGCGACCCAAAGACAAGGATAGTGCTCAAATCCGGGGACGTCTTGATCCTGGGGGGCGAATCCCGTCTAGCTTATCACGGCATCGACAAGGTAAATGAAGGAACCTCAGAACTTCTGCAGAATACAGGAAGAATAAATCTGACCCTGCGAAGAGTTACGGCGCTAGATAAGAAAGAATAATTTTCCTCGATAAAAATATATTTGGTTCGGGAGAATTCCATAATAAATGCAAGCATCAATACTTTGGAGGTGAGTATTTGTCGGTGTTTTGATTTAGCTGTTTTCAATTGAGGCGTTCGAACGCAGCTATGTTCTCACGGACTTCGTTGCTGCCCTGATTTACTCTGCTCATTTTCTAATCGTAATGGGTGCGCTGGGCGCGATCATTACCGCCGGACTTGAGGCAGCGTTTCTTGAAACCTACGTCCGAAGCTGCACGGGCACAAGTCGATGCGCCTGAGCTTTTCGATGAGGTCAACCGAGCCGTGGACGATCTGGTCGCCACGCTTTAAACACGGTTCGTGTGGGAAGGATTTGCGGCGCCCACTGGGGACCT
>JAUWFF010000051.1 GCA_030607105.1 Filomicrobium sp. | reverse complement strand
AGGTCCTCTTCAACGCCTGCCGCTCGCGCCTCGTCTCGGATGTCCCCGATGAGCCGTTGTCGCCTTGCCGGGTCGAAACCATCCGCGTTGGAGTATTCATCAACCAGTAGCTCCAACCGGACCAGCTGATCTGGTAGCTTTGCATCCTTTAGCGGTGGCGGCATATGGCCGAGTGTCACCGCACCGATGCGCCGCTTGGCCTGTGCACCCTCGCCCGGATCATTGACGATAAAGGGGTAGATGACCGGGAGCCCTCCAATCAGAGCTTCGGGCCAACAGGTCTCAGAAAGCGCCACTGATTTCCCGGGCAACCACTCCAAGGTGCCATGCGCCCCCATGTGGACGAGAGCATGTGGCCCCAGTTCCTGAAGCCACAGGTAGAACGCGACATAACCATGCCGCGGCGATCGGGAAAGGTCATGATAGTCGTCGTCTCGCGACTTCACTTCGCCGCGTTCAGGCTGCAATGCGACCACGGCCGCACCGCATTGCACGGCCGGGAAGTGGAATGCGCCATCACTGAAAGCCGGATCATTCTCCGGCGGGCCCCAGGGGTCTTGAAGGGAGTCACGCAGCGCCTCGGGCAGACGGTCGAGCGCGCTGAGATAGGAGCTGAGGGGCCAGGAAATGGTGTCGCGCGAAAGTGTTTTGGCAAGGTCACCGACCGAACTCACCGAATACCCCTCGCTTGCCAGGTCGGTGAGCAGGCTTTCCGTCGAGGCAAGCGCATCAAGTCCAACCGCGTGAGCCATCTGATACATTCGGCCAGGGTAGGTCGACAGCACAATGGCCAGCGTCCGATCGCAAGCGGGCGTCGTGGAGATGCGATGCCATGCGGCCATTCGATCGGCAGCCGCTTTCACGCGTTCGGGATCCGCCCTGTGTGCAAACCGTGAGAATTGCAGGTCCGGGTCACGCCGACCAGGCGACTTGAAACTCACCACCCCCGCGAATAGTCGCCCATCGACTTCGGGCAGCGCAACGTGCATTGCGAGGTCCGCCGGTGACAGCCCGCGCTCGGCCTTGCGCCAATCGCGCCGGCGCGCGGTCGATAACGCCACCTGGAATATCGGACACTCGCAATCATCGAATGGCGAGCAGCCCGAGCTATCCTGGATGGAGAAGGCCGTGGCGTTGACGATTGCCGCCGGTGGACGGCACTTGAGATGGTCAGCAAGCCAGGTCGCGGCACCCGGTGCTTTGAGCGACGGTGCGAAGGCGCCGTAAGCTGAGAAGCCCCTTTGCCGTAACGCCTCGATGAGCGCGTCAACCGGCCCAGTATCGGCCGCTGTCAGGTACGCGCGATAGAAGGTGACAATGGCTTCCGGATGATGAGATGCAGCCGGCGATCTGATAACACCCAGTGACGGATCGTAGAGCCCCCAGCTCGGCACGGCCTTGTCGCCAACCACAGGGCTTGCGTAAAGCCCGGCGGACAGAGCCAGCTGACACAGACAAGCTTGCGCAGCCAGAGCGCCGCCAGAGTCACACAGAGCGCAGAGCTGGCGCAGCGTGGACACCGGCAATGTCGATAACTCGTCGAGGCGGGCGTCCTCTCTGCCATCGGCGGGCAGTACAGCCAGCGCAATCTTTTCACGCCGCGCCAGCGCGTGAAGCGTGGCGAGTCCGTAGGGCCAATAAGACTCGCCGCCGATCAGCCGCACCAGTATCGCCTTGCATCCAGCCAAGGTGCTGTCGACATACGTGTCGACTGATAGTGGGTGTCGCAACGCCACGAGATTTGCAAGTCGCAGCGACGGTAACCTGCCTTCGGCACGATGCCATCCTGCCGCGAAGGCGCCAAGGTCACTGTCGGAAAACGAGAGCACAACGAGGTCCGCGGGTTCCTGTCCGAGGTCGAACGGCGTTTCCGTTTCCTCAAGGCCATGACTTTCGCGGAAGATGATGTGCACGGAGGTCAGGCTCCACGGATGGCATCAAGAAGGAAGTCGCGAATGCGAGCTTCATCGACGTTGCCGTGTTCGGCAATTACGACCAGCCGCGACACACGCTCGCCAGGTCCCCATGGCCGGTCGAATTGCGAGCGAACCCGCTCACCCACTGCCTGCACAAGCAGCCGCATGGGTTTACCAGCCACCGCTACATGGCCTTTGACCCTGAGAATTTCCTGTTCGCGCGCCAGCTTCTCAATGGCTTCATTAAGGGTCTCGACTGCGGTGATCTCCGGCAACTCAATTGCGACGCTGTCGAAGTCATCATGCTCGTGATCGTCGGCACCGTCGTGATGGGAAGGGCGCGCGTCAAGATCGTCCTCGGCGGCCGCGTTGAGGCCAAGGACAATCCGGGTGTCAATGACGCCGTCGCTGACCGGCAGAATCGGAAGCGTGCGCGGCGCTTCGGCTTCAACCGCGGCCCGCGCAGCAGCAACACCTGTTTCGCCGGCAAGGTCCGCCTTCGTCAGCAACACGATGTCTGCGCACGAGATTTGATCCTCGAAAACCTCGGCAAGTGGCGATTCATGATCCAGGCTCTCGTCGGCCTCGCGTTGTTTCTGGACAGCCGCCTCATCGGACGCAAACCTGCCGGCAGCCACTGCCTCCGCGTCAGCCAGGGCAATGACCCCGTCAACAGTGATGCGAGAGCGAATGCCTGGCCAGTCGAATGCCTTGAGCAACGGTTTGGGTAGCGCCAGCCCGGAGGTTTCGATGAGAATATGATCTGGACGGTGCGGCAGGGCCATCAACGTCTCCATGGTTGGAATAAAGTCGTCCGCGACAGTGCAGCAAATGCATCCGTTGGCGAGCTCGACGATGTTCTCGGCTGGACAGTTCTCATCGGCGCAGGATTTGAGGATGTCTCCATCCACACCGACTTCGCCGAACTCGTTGACCAATACAGCAAGCCGTCGCCCCTGCGCGTTTGTCATCAGATAGCGTATCAGCGTCGTCTTTCCGGACCCGAGGAAACCGGTGATGACGGTTACAGGGACCTTGGTGAGTTCCGTCATGTCATAGCTCCAGTGGGGGGATACGTGCGATGGACTGCTTTCGGAAAATCTCGGGGCGCTCGCGCCAGGGAACGATTCCCTCGGGTGCGGCCGCATAAGCCGCTGCCCCCGACAAGATGTCGGCAACATCGGTTTCCCTCATTCGCCCATAAACGTAGGTCCACTTGCCCTGGGAGGACAGCGCGATCGTCGGACCGTTCGAACAGGCCGAAAGACATTCGACGGGACCGATGGTGATGCCTTCAGGGGCAAGGACGTTACTGAGTGCGGCGTGCAGCCTTGCGCCAGGGCAGGGCTTTCCGTCTTCGAGCGGTTTGCCTGCGCGGCAGGTGGTGCAAACGTGAAGAGTAACCGGCATTCCCAATCCTTCTTTCGCGGCACGGGGCATCGCCAGAAGGAAAGGGTGCACTCAGGTCGAGCGCACCGCGCCATCCGGTTGCGGAGCACCCCGTCCGCCTTTTATCCGAACTGCTGGCAGGTCTCCCGGCTTACGGATTCAGGATGTTGATCCATCGATCGCTCACCTTCCCGGCTGGTTGCCAGTGGTTTTGAGCGCTCTTTCCGGTCACGGTCGCGGGGGCGGCTGCGTCTCGGAGCCAAAGGCCCCTATCGCATTCCCTTTTCAACTGTCATATGACAGGAACCAGCATTGCGGCAGCATAGAAGCTGTTTATTAGCCATTGTCAAGAAAGAGGAGAGCCAGCTTGTCGGAGGTATCAAACGGCGACGCTCGCCATGCAGCCAAGATGGCCAAGAAGAAAGTGGCGCGTGACAAGATCATGGCAGGCAAATCCGGTGAAAAGGGCCTGATCATCGTCCACACCGGCACAGGCAAGGGAAAGTCGTCTTCCGGCTTTGGCATGGTTTTGCGCTGCATCGCACACGGCATGCCCTGCGCGGTCGTACAATTCATCAAAGGCGCCTGGGATACGGGTGAAAGGCGGCTGCTGACGGAGAACTTCGGTGAACTTTGCCAGTTTCACGCAATGGGTGAAGGGTTCACTTGGGAAACGCAGGACCGCCAACGCGATATTGAGGCGGCACGCGCCGGATGGGAAAAGTCCAAGCAGCTCATTCTCGATCCCACGATCCGCCTTGTCATGCTCGATGAAATCAACATCGCTTTGCGCTATGACTACCTCGACGTTGAGGAAGTCATGAAGTTTCTACACGAGGAGAAACCGCCTCTGACCCACGTTGTCCTGACCGGCCGCAATGCAAAGGACGCCCTTATTGAGGCCGCCGACCTGGTGACGGAAATGACGCTCATCAAGCACCCGTTCCGGTCTGGAGTGAAAGGTCAGCCCGGCGTCGAATTCTAATCCGTTGCGAAGTGCCATGAAGTAAGGGCGCTTCATGAGAAACGAGGCTGAAATTCCGAAATTGGCGTGCGCATTGATGATCCAGGGGGCTGGCTCCAATGTGGGCAAATCGCTCCTCGTTGCGGGGCTATGCCGGGCCGCGCGCAGACGTGGCATCTCCGTTGCGCCCTTCAAGCCACAGAACATGTCCAATAATGCCGCCGTTGCGGCTGACGGCGGTGAGATAGGCCGCGCCCAAGCTCTGCAGGCCCGTACATCAGGCATAGAGCCAAGACTTGATATGAACCCGGTGCTCTTGAAGCCTGAGACTGACACGGGCTCACAGGTCATTGTACAAGGGCAGCGTTTGACGACGCTCAAGGCACGCCAATACTGGAACCTGAAGCCGCAATTGATGAGTGCGGTACTGCAGAGCTTCGATCGGCTGAAGGCGGAGTTCGAACTCGTTATCGTTGAGGGGGCGGGCAGCCCGGCGGAGGTCAACCTGCGGGCCGGCGATATAGCCAACATGGGCTTCGCTGAAGAAGCCGGCCTTCCCGTTGTCCTTGTGGGCGACATCGATCGCGGCGGTGTCATCGCTCAAATCGTGGGAACGAAAGCTGTTCTCGATGAAAGCGACGTCAGTCGCATCGAAGGCTTCATCATCAACAAGTTTCGCGGTGATCCGAGCCTGTTTGATGACGGCTACCGCTTCATCGCCAGCCACACTGGCTGGCGCGGTTACGGTGTCTTGCCGTTCTTCGAGCAAGCGGCGCAGCTTCCAGCCGAGGATTCACTCGACCTCCGGGACTCGAAGTGGTCGGGCCCAACGAAGATCGCTTGGCTCGCTTTATCTCGCGTCGCCAACTTCGATGATCTCGATCCCCTGAAACAGGAACCAGGCTTGAATGTCGTCATGGTGCGCCCGGGAGAACCCATTCCTTGCGATGCGCGGCTCGTCATTGTACCCGGCACCAAATCCACCCGAGGCGACCTCGATTTTCTGCGTGCCCAGGGTTGGGACATTGACCTCCTCGCTCATGTCCGCCGCGGCGGACGCGTGCTTGGTATCTGCGGCGGTTATCAGATTCTAGGTCGAACGATTGCCGATCCTAAAGGCCTTGAAGGCGAGCCTGGCACCGTGCCGGGACTGGGACTATTGGATATCGAGACGGTAATGCAAACCGACAAGCGCCTGAGCAGGATCGAAGCGGTACACGTGGCCACGGGCTTGCCATTCAAAGGGTATGAGATCCACATCGGCCGGACCAACGGTGACGACTGCGCCCGGCCGTTCGCTCGCCTGGCTGGTGCCCCAGATGGAGCGATTTCACGCGACGGTCGCACCGAAGGTACATACTTGCACGGCATGTTTTCTGACGATAATTTCCGCGCGGCCTATTTATCCACCCTCGGGGCAAGGAGTTCCGGCGTCCCGTATGCTGCATCCGTGGAGGCGACTCTCGACTCCCTTGCTGCGCACCTCGAACAGCATCTCATGGTCACTGATATTCTGGCACTCGCACGCTGACGCAGCCAAAGCCGGGCACTCGGCCAAACCTCGAAAACGTTACTTCCCAAGTGCGATGGTCAGCCTCTCCCATTCGCCTTCGTTTCCAGGCAGGCCAAGCCGCAGCCACTCCTTCGACCAGGGAAAGGCGCGTGACCAAATGTAATGCCGGGCAAGCCTAGCTTGTGCTTCTTTTGAATTGGGCGTCTCATATAGTCGGAACAATGCCGTACCGCCGATCAGCGGCCACCCGGCTTCAGCGGTGAGCGCGTCAAGCCGCAGCGCATCCTTGATAAGACGGCTCGAAGTTTTCTCCGCCCAGTCATGGTCCCTTAGAGCCACGGCGCCGATTTCAATCGCCGCTCCTGAAACAGGCCATGGCCCCGCCTGATCGCGGAGCAACGCGATGTCCGATTGCGCACCCAGCACAAAACCAAGACGAAGTCCCGCGAGCCCAAAGAATTTGCCGAAGGATCGCAGTACCAGCAAACCTGCCTCGTCAGCATCAGCTGCCAAGGATAGTTCCGGTGTGGCATCCACAAAGCTCTCGTCGACCACAAGCCGGCTGACCCTTCGCGACAACTCCAGCAGATCTTCGCGCCGGTGAAGACGCCCGTCGGGATTGTTGGGATTGATAACCACCGCGATGTCGGCTCCATTCAGCGCCTCCAGCGTCGTCACATCTTTGACGTCCCAGCCCGCGCACTGAAATGCCGCGGCATGCTCGTTATAGGTGGGGCCGAGCACCCGGACGTGTCCTCGTGGCATAAACCTAGGCAGGAGCTGTATGGCTGCCTGCGCACCTGCCAAAGCCAGCACCGGCCCTGAACATCCGAACGCAAACCGTGCCGCATCATGCAAATTTACGAGCGAACTCCAGGTCGGTAGGCAGGTCCATGCCGAATGCGACACCCGGGGCAATGGGTACGCTCGGCGATTGATACCCGTGGAAAGGTCAATCCAAAGATCGGCCGTCCCCCCATATTGCTGGATTGCCCAATCCAGGTTGCCGCCGTGATCACGCAATCGATCCACCTAATTTGCTGTAACGATGCCAAGAGCGAAACTGAGTAGCAAGACTACCCCGCACAACACTATCGCAAACGTGTAAAGTTGCAGTCCGCGCCGGATATCTTCGGCTGTTGGATCGCGTCCGGCGTCGTTCAACCACTGCTCCTGCGTAGTCTTGCCCTCGTAATCCCTGGGACCTGATAGCCGCACGCCCAATCCGCCGGCCAAGGCAGCTTCCGGCCAACCTGCGTTTGGTGAGCGGTGCTTTCTCGCATCCCGCATCATGCAAGTCATCGCCGTGAGGGGCCGCGCTGAAATCATCGCGAAAAACACTCCCGTAATTCGCGCTGGAACGAAATTGGCGATGTCATCGATTCTCGCCGAGGCCCAGCCAAAGGCCTCGTATCTCGCGTTTCGATGGCCGATCATCGAATCCAAAGTGTTGATTGCCTTGTAGGCAACTAGACCGGGCAGGCCAAGAAGCGCTCCCCAGAACAATGGGGCGACGACTCCGTCCGAGGTGTTCTCGCCGAGGCTCTCTAACGCGGCACGCGAAAGGCCAGCTTCATTCAGCATTGACGTATC
>JAUWFF010000244.1 GCA_030607105.1 Filomicrobium sp. | reverse complement strand
GATTGCGGATCAGATGTTGTCGTCGGCATCTGACTCGAGGTCATCTGCGGCGGCGCTGCCGCCGGGGGTCAGCTCGGCGTCTCGGCGCTGCCCGGCGTCTCGGGGCGGCGCGACGTTGAGCCGCCCGGCGTCTTGGGGCGGCGCGTCTCCTTGGGGTAGCGCGCCGTCTTTGAGCCGCACTGCGCCGAGCGGCGGACCTACGCCGCTGGGCTGAGTTGCGGCGTGCGGCCGATCTGCGCCGTTTCGCCGCGCTGCTTCGTGCAGCGGAGTTTCGCCTCTTGGCCGCGCCGCGTCGTGCAGCGGACTTGCGCCTTTGTGCGGCGCTGCGGCGTGCCGCGGATTTGCGTCTTTTCGCAGAGGTGCGACGTGCGGCTGACTTGCGCCTTTGAGCAGCCTTGCGGCGGGCGGCAGCCTTCTTGTTACTCGCGGCCTTGCGGCGTGCCGCGGCCTTGCGCTTGTTGGCGGCACTATTGCGCCGCTGGGCCGCTTTTCTCGACGCGACGCGTTTTCTTTTCGCTGCATTCTTGCGTGCGGCAGTTTTCCTTGCCGCTGCCTTCCTACGTGCGGCGCCCTTTCTCGTCGCAGCTGCTTTCCTGTTAACCGCAGCTCTTCTCTTGGCGAGCGCCTTCTTGTTGCCCGCAGCGCGACGGGCGTTAGCCTTTCTGCGAGCGATTGCCCTTCGAGTTGCCGCCGACTGGTTCCTGCGGGCTTTGCGGATGGCGTTGGCACCAGAGTTGAGACGATTGTTCTTCCGTAAACCAGGCCGGCCTCTTGCGCCGCGACGCGGACCAAAGTTGGCTCTTGCCCGAATGAGGCGATTGCCACGACGCGCCAAGTTCCTCGGTGTTCTGCGGACGAAACCGCGGTTCTGCCGCAGGCCCCAGCCCGGACGGAAGCGACGGGCTCGGAACGGCCGTACGAAGTTGACATTGACGACGACGTTGTTGCGTGCCCACGGACTGGGACCGCCCCACCACCATGGCCGAATGCTCCAGCGGGGCCGAGTGACTGCGGCGAATACAATGGCTCCACCGAAGATGGCGACTACTGGCGACGCATACACGGGGGCAACAATGATCACTGGTGGCGGGGGTTCACGATAGATCGTGATGACGTCGATAGGGTCGTAGTAACCCGGATAGTCGTACCAATCGTCAACGTCGTCTTCGATATCCTCGACAACATCTATAGGGCCACGTCTGATTCTCGAGACGGGTTCTTCATCGTAATAGTCTTCGCGAAGGTTCTTGTATCCGCCGCGCCGTGAGGAGGAGGAAACTCTGCGCGTGCGCGGAGTTGCGACCGGCTCGTCGACGTCGGCGTCATCAGCGTATTCTTCCTCGGCCTCTTCCGAGATGGCGTCCTCGTCGGTCTCACGGAAGTCTTCATCGGTGGCGTCTGCGACCTCGGCACCGGGGTCGTTGTCATCGACAAAGCCGCTGTCGTTAGGCTGCAGGGCTGCTACGTCTTGCTCTTCGGCGGCCGGATCGTCGTAGTCGACGTATTCTTCTCCATCGGCTGTTGCGAATTCTCCGTCCGCGACTTGTTCGTCATCGGCTTCGGCAAGGTCGGCGTCGCCTTGCGCAATTTCGCCTTGCGAGTCGTCCCCATCAAACGCCTCGGCAAGTTCGATCTCGTCTGCTCCTTCCAAGCCAGTCAGTGCGACGTAGAGCTGGAACTCGGTGGAAATCGGAACCGAGTCCTCAAGCTTCTCACACGACAGTGCGTTTGCTTCGGGATCATAGACGGGATGCATGTAGCCGAAAAGCTGCCGCGTGCTGTAGGTCTGGAGTCCAACCTCAAGCTTGACGCCATCAGAGATCTCGCCTTCCTGAGGCTCTTGCGTAGCGATCACGTGCTGGGCCACCGCAGCAAGGTCATGGGCGTTGAACTTCTCACCCCATGAGATTAATTCGGTTTTTCCGGTAACTTTTAGGGCTTGCCGCAATCCGGTCAGCATTGGATCGAGCTGGCCGTTCAATGGAGTCTCGCACTTGCAATCGACGGACTTGCCTAGCTTCTCGGAAAGTTTCTTGCCGCCGGTCTTGTCGAAGGTTGGCCCCCATGCAAGCGAATCGTACTCGTCGCTCATGATGGCGAGCTTGGCATCCTTGTCGGAACCCGCCTGGCTGCCGAACACGAACTTGGGGGTTCGGCGGGTCTCGCCCGACATTCGCTTTTGCTTCCAGCGATGAATCGCGCGGGCCACGACGGGTGGCTTGCCCTCCTTGAGTGCCTTCAACAGGCTTTGAAGGCCATCGCCCTTGCGCTCTTTCGAAATGGTGCAGCGGGATAGCTTCGGATCAAGCGTAACCGACTCCGCCAGAGCAGCGAAGTCGACAGACGGTTCGCTCTTGCCCTCTTCTGCGGCCGCACTGTTCAGTCCTACCGCAATGAGGAGTAGTATCGATGCCAATCGATAATGTGTCCGAGTTGGCCAAGTTGTCATGATTTACCCCAAATCCTGATCTGTTCGTGATCGGGTCCGCACGCACCGCACGGGAATCTTCACCCCATCCTGACAAAGTTCAGATGAACAGACGATAAACAAGCTGCAGTAGCAGAGCCGCGCTGTTCCTTAGGGAACATGTTGGTTCAGCTTAGCTCATTGGGCTCTCAATGGACAGTGCGACGGTCTGGCCAAGGTCCGTTGAAAAGGACCCTAGAAGATAACTGTGGCGATGACGTGTAACGCCTTGACGTTAGCGGATAATCAGCTTGGGAAATCGGTGACGCCCTGGCTCTCCCTCTTCCAAGTCAGCTGTGCCGATGGGTCGGGAAAACGACTTTTCTGGTGGTACCGCGAGAACGTTGAAATCGGCTTCGTGTAGCGCTCCGGTGACTTGGCCCTGGTTGGAAATACTCAGTTTATAGTAAATGCCGTTCCAGGCATCGATGCCATAGTCCGTCGGTCCTTTATGAAGAAAAAGCAGGCGGTATTCGAGGTCGCTTAGATTGTCTGCGGTGATGCGGTCCTTCAGGGGGTAGGGATAGGGCAAATGGCAGACAGTCTGTTTGGTGCCGTCGATGCACCGAAAAGGACGCATGGATAGGAATTTCTCGGCAAACCGGCTGTCGTCGAGTTCGACGGATATCGCCGTGGCGCCACCGTTTTCACTGGCGAACTCGACTTTGCCGATCTTGTGCTCCTTGCCGTCGGCTTCGACCAGGTAGATCAATTTCTCGCCGAGAAGTTCGGTGTTATCGGCTGTGGCGGCCGAGGGCATGGTTGCTACGATGGCCGTGGTGAAGCTGGTTAGCAGGACTCCAAGCAAGAAAACCTTCGGCATTGACGGCAACATCACTTCCACCTCCGAGAGACATCAATGGCCCGGGGCTTCCACCTGAGCGGGCCTGATGGTGACAGGCACCGGAGTTGCTGGTTCGATCGGATTGTCCCAATCTGTCCAACCATCAGTTCCTTCCGGATACCAGTAGAGCTGCGAATAGCCCAGTTCGGCGGCGCGTTTGACCGCGTTCCAGGCCATCCAGCAGTCGGACTGGCAGTAGAAAAGCAGGGCACGAGATTTGTCGCCATTGGAGATTCGCGCAAGGTTCTCCTCAAAGTAGCGCAATAGCGTCGTGTTCAACTTGCCGCGCCCGACATCAGGCAGCCAGGTAGAGCCAGGTATGTTCTTGCGGGATTTGCGTAAGCGCCATTTGCCGGTTCGCGGGTCGTAGCCGGCGCCCGTGGAAGGCATGACGTCGACGAAAGCAACCTTTCCTGCCTTGAAGTGCTTTTCGACGTCTTCGGTATACAATCGCATTCCGCCCGGCACTTCGTCGGGAAGGGCGGCTCGATAGCGTGCGATCCTGTATCCGGTTGCTG
>JAUWFF010000274.1 GCA_030607105.1 Filomicrobium sp. | reverse complement strand
ACGCTAGGGCCGCTCAGGAAAATGTCCGCTCTCCTTCTGCAGGCGTGCTGCATACCCATCCCGACAGGCAATCTCACTCAGCAGCGCGCCTAGCGTCGCTTGAGGCTCAGGAAGTAAAGCACGATCACAGCTCAGTCGCCTTACCGGCAGAGAGCGAAGCTCAGGCCCCAGCCTTAATCGAGGACGAACCCCTGACTGGTGTACTAGCAGCCAAGACAAGAAGGGCGAGATTGCTGGCCGAATTCGCGCCTACGAGCAAACAGTGGGCCAAGTACATGAACCAACTACCCGCAATACGCCGACGTGTGGCTGTTGCGGGCTGGTCAAAGCGGAAAAACACTACGCAGCTGAGCGCCTCGGAAATCCTTCGCCGCAATATTGAACACCGTTTCTAATTCGCGTCTGTCGTTTGGCCGCACCGGCGAGGTGCAGATACAAGCAACCCACCTGTTCAGAAAATATTCGCTTTGTCGGGCCATGATCGTCTGGAATTCGAGTTCCAGCGGTTCAAACATGGTTATGCGTCTAATTTTCCGTTGGCAGTTGAGCTGTCTGTTTGCCTTGGGCCTGTGCTGCACGGCTCCACCGGCCACACAAGCACAGTCACTAATTCAGAGCTTCTTCGGGAACCTTTTTTCAGGTCCGAAGAACTCCGGTACACGCTCCCCGATGCCCTCGGGCAGAAACGGCTCGCTGAGCCGCTCTCAATCGAATTCTGGCGGCTACTACCGCACTGTCTGCGTGCGTACCTGCGATGGATATTATTTCCCGATCCGATCATCGGCCTATCGGGGAGATTTTCACGACGATGCCGCCACGTGCCAGTCGCGTTGCGCCGGCGGCCAACTCTACTATCTGCCCAAGCACTCCGAAAATGTTGAGCACATGCTGGACCTCAGCGGCCGCCGCTACGATCAGCTGGAAAACGCATTCCTTTACAGGAAGCAACTGATAAACGGCTGCACCTGTCGGCCGATGCCTTGGTCGGCAAACGAGCGCGCGCGCCATCAGCGCTATCTCTATCAGCGGGAGTTTCGCCTCTTGGTCGAGCAGCGGGAAAAAAGGCTGCGGTCGCAAATGCACGCCATCGCACGCCGCCGCGAACAGGACACGAAGATGGCCTTCATAGAGCCGGTGCGCGCCGCCCTGGCGCGCTCGGATTCTCCGACAGATGCAAACGCGCTGGAGACCCAGGCCGAGTTTCTGGTGCACGATACCCCGCTTAGCAGGGAACTCGCTGTCTCGGTTCAAGGATTCGTCCCGGGCACTCTGACGCGTGACAAAGCCAGCCTGAAGCCCAAGCGAATGGCAAAACGCCAGGTCGTGCGGCGCAGATCAAGACGTCGCGTAAGGGCGGCGAAGGCATCAGCGTCGCCGTTCAACAGCAGCTTCATTGGCTGGAAGAGCGACTAACAAGTGCCGCGAGAACTCATTAGCTCCACAAAATTCATATGAGCCAGGCACCAGCCGCGACGCCCATTACTGCCCAGATGGCGACAATGCAAATCGCAGCCATCCTGTTAGCTGGCAGCCTTCCCTGCTCTGACGCCGCCGCGCGGAATTCAGCCATCAGCTCCGTGGGAATCAAGCTGACAGCCAGCATGATGCCAAGCGGAACAAGCAGCACATCATCGAGATAACCGACCACGGGAATGAAGTCCGGGATGAGATCAATCGGGCTCAGTGCATAGGCCACGACCGCGACAGCCACGGCCTTGGCGAGCCACGGCGTACGAGCATCCCGCCCGGCAAGATAAATCGCCACGACATCTCTTTTGATCGTCTCGGCCCAACGGCGGGCAGCTTCAAACATCCTGATAAAGGTCCGGCCGGCGGTCGCGAAAGAAACCCCAGTCGGCACGGTAGCTTTCGATTTCCGCAAGATCGAAGGTATGGACCAGCACGCCCTCGTCTGCGTTGCCGAGGGATCGAACGAGGTCCCCGCCGTGATCACAAATAAACGAGTGTCCGTAGAACCTCTGTTCGCTACCGTCGTTGTCTTCCAGGCCCACGCGGTTGGACGCCACGACGGGCATAGCGTTGGAAACGGCGTGACCTTGCATCGCTCGCTGCCACTGGACATGCGTATCGAGGCTTTCGTCATACGGCTCAGAGCCGATCGCCGTCGGATAGAACAAAACTTCGGCGCCCTTCAGCGCCATTGCCCTGGCACACTCCGGGAACCACTGGTCCCAGCAGATCCCGACCCCAATACGGCCATGCGCGGTCTCCCACGCCATGAAGCCGGTATCGCCGGGACGAAAATAGTATTTTTCCATGTACCCGGGGCCATCCGGAATGTGGCTCTTGCGATAGACGCCAAGAATCTGCCCGTCGGCGTCGGCAACGGCAACGCTGTTAAAATGGCGCGGGCCGTCCTTTTCGAAAAACGAAATTGGAATAACAACGCCGAGTTCGCAGGCAAGCGCGCTCAAGGCGGTGACACAAGGGTGTTTGTCCGTGGGGTGGGCTTCCGCGAACCATTTCGGATCTTGGCGCGAGCAAAAGTACAGTCCTTGGAACAGCTCCGACGGCAGGATCACCTGCGCACCTTTGGAGGCTGCCTCACGAATGAGCCATTCTGTCTTTTCGATGTTGGCCCGCATAACAGGCCCAAAGGCCGCCTGGACGGCCGCCACGGTAAGGGATCGCTTCGTCATATGCGTGGTTCCTGCTGCGTGATGCAGTGAAATGAGCCGCCGCCCGCCTCGCCGCTTCCAAGCAGCCCGCGTGAAGGTATGCCGATCACTCTGCGGTCGGCGAACACCTCCGCCAGGACCGCAAGCGCTGCCTCCTGAGTGGGTGTGCCGTAAACGGGCACGACAACGACGCCGTTGGCAATGAGGAAGTTCATGTGCGAGGCTGGAGAGACGTCACCGGCTGGATCAACATAGCGTCCGACACCTGGCACGCGAATGACTTCAAGCGCGTGTCCGTCGGCGTCTGTCTCCTGTTCGAGAACGCGTGCAATCGCATCGAATGTCGCTGCATTCGGGTCATCAGCCCCGATAGGCGACTGGCAGACGACCCGCGTCTCACCGGCAAACCTCGCGATGTTGTCGATGTGACCATCGGTATGGTCGTTCTTGAGCCCTTCGTCGATCCAGATGATCTTGCGCGCCCCGAAGGCATGGCGCAGCGCGGCTTCGGCCTCCTCCTTGCACCAGCCGTTGCGATTGGGATTGAGCAGCGTCTGCCGCGTCGTCAGAACCGTGCCCCTGCCATCATGATCGATGGCGCCGCCTTCCAGCACGAAGTCAAACCGTTGGATCGGCTTTGCGGCGTATAATGCAATTTCATCGCCCACGGTCGAATCATCAGGCAGATCGAACTTGCCGCCCCAGCTGTTGGTCTTGAAACGCAGCGCAACCGGTCCTTCAGATCCGTTGGCAAACACCGGACCGGTATCGCGCAACCAGATATCCCCATACTTGGCCGGCAGCAGTTCGGCACTATCCCCAACCGCCTGACGCGCTGACTCCATAGCCTCAGCGCCGTTCACCAGCAGCCGCACCTGGTTGTGTGCCCCGAGAGCATGCACCAGTGCAGCC
>JAUWFF010000254.1 GCA_030607105.1 Filomicrobium sp. | reverse complement strand
GCCGACTTAGGGCCATGGAACGTCGGCCTGTCGCTGACCAGTGTCTTCGTGAAGGGAGGTGTTGCGAAAGAGGTTCTGAAATCTATTTCCTGTTGGAGCTGGAGGCTACGCGATGACTAATCGCTCAGCCGAATCCGCGCTCGATTCGTTTGAGTTGTTTGCGGTGCCAAGACGTTCTGCCGAAAAACGCTGAGGGGTATATTTGGGGCTCAACCTTTTCTTCTTGAGGAGATGATGACTCCCCGACCGGACCCCGGATAACGACGCACAGCACCTAGGGGGCGATGCCGGCAGCGATTTCCGCAAGGGCTTTCTCTACGGAGGGCGACCATGAATTGGTGGTTTGGACTCCGGCAAGGACATCTTCGCCCGCGTACCATCGGGTCAGCGCGTCCTGGGTATTCAGGAGCCGGGTCACCGCCTCGCTTAGCTCGTACCCCTCCGCAGGATAGTTGAGGGAGCGCAGCGCGGCGAACATCGCGAAATTGATGTTCGAACGCAGCATGATCGGTTCAGTCGGGGTGTTGACCTCTACCTCATTTCCTTCAAAGGTTTCGCGGCAGGCATCCACCGAATAGGATAGGCAGCTTCTGCAGGCCAATGGACGTTGCGTGTAGATGCGGCACAGCCCGTCCTCGAGAAAGGCGCAAGGAACTTTCTCTCCAAGACGGTCTATGCTGCTATGGCCAATCGCCAATGCTGCCTTTTTGCACCACATTTCGATGTCAATGGGTGCCGCTTCGATCGGGCGGCGGGTCCCGTCAAGCCAAGCGGTAATAAGAAACGCTTCCGGTGCGCTGATCGTTACCAAATTATGGCAGCAGTAAGTGCAACCCCTTTCGCAGTCGATTTTTTTTTGAGGCGGATGCCGCCGAGCAGAAGTTTCGTAGACACCATAGACCAGTTCGGCTGCGTCCAAGGCCCTCTGTGGATTATTGGTCTCAACCAGAGCGCTGCGGATCAGTCCGGCGAAGGCCATTATTCCATCCTTATCGGACTCGGGCGGTAGGCCTTGCTGCACCAGGGACCGCTGCCGCTTGCGCACTGCGCGCTGCCGAGCCCGACGTTCCTGGCGCGTTGTCATGATCGCTCTCCTCTTGGTCTTTGGCCGAAGCGCTAGCGTTGAAGGCTCCTTTATTCCTCTTAGCCGGAGTACGCCGTATGCAAAAGAGCCTATATCAGCCGAATTACGGGCTGTTTGGCCGGGGGCTCTCTCTTGTCGGCACGCGGTGTGCATCATTATAGTCATCTGCTCGACTTCGTCCGCAGTGCCCTACCGGGCTTAATTTCTCTTCGAGAGCTGCAAACACACGGGGATTATGATCGGACTCATTTTGGTGCCCGGATAAAATTGGATATTTTTGTTGAAATTCGGCGACATGCTCCGCTTGACGCTGTTTTGTGGCAGCCAGAAATGCTGATATTTCGCCTTTTGAAGCCCACTTAATTTTTCATTATCTCTTCATTTACCAAAACTTTTCTGCAAGCATCATAAAACAAACCCATCAGGCCCATATGCATATTGTGTTTGGGTATTTACGGGAGTGAGTGATGCTTGATCAATTGGGCCTGCTTGGCCTTGTCATGGTGCTGCTAGCCGCCGCCGCGTTATGGTCGACGGTCAAGGTTGTCCCGCAGGGTTACAATTACACGGTCGAAAATTTCGGCCGCTATACGAGGACGCTGACGCCTGGGCTGCATATCCTGATCCCGGTTGTCGAGCGGGTCGGCGCGCGAATGAACATGAAAGAGCAGGTGCTCGACATTCCCTCGCAGGATGTCATCACGCGCGACAACGCCATGGTGCGCGTGAACGGCGTGACATTCTATCAGGTTCTGAATGCCGCCAAGGCCGCTTACGAAGTCGACCTCCTGGAGCCCTCAATCGTCAACCTGACGATGACCAACATTCGTACTGTGATGGGGTCTATGGATCTGGACGAACTGCTCTCCAACCGCGACCACATCAACGCCCAGCTACTGACCGTAGTCGACGCGGCCACGGAGTCGTGGGGCATCAAGGTTACCCGTATCGAAATAAAGGATATCGACCCGCCGCGCGATCTCGTCGACGCGATGGCGCGGCAGATGAAGGCAGAGCGTGAAAAGCGAGCGCAGATCCTCGATGCGGAAGGTTCTCGCCAGGCTGCGATCCTGGAGGCCGAAGGCGAAAAGCAGGCCGTGGTTCTGGAAGCCGAAGGGCGCCGAGAAGCCGCCTTTAAGGACGCCGAGGCACGCGAACGGCAGGCCCAGGCCGAGGCCAAGGCAACGCAGATGGTATCCGAAGCGATCTCCAAGGGCGACGTCCAGGCGATCAACTACTTTGTCGCCAACAACTATATGAAGGCGCTGGAGAAGCTTGCCATGTCACCGAACCAAAAGGTGTTGATGATGCCGCTCGAGGCTTCTTCGGTGATTGGATCGATTGCCGGCATCTCGGAGCTTGCCCGTGAGGCATTCGGCAAAGATGAGGGTGGATCGGGTAACAGCCGCAAGCGGGGTTCGGTGCCTGAGGTTTAAGGCGTAGCAGGCAAATTGGGTCGGCGGCGCTTCGGGTGTAAGGTCCGGTACGCCCGCCGTCTCCTTACAGGTAAGGAGACGGCCCGTGGCGCAAACGATGATGGGGACGCATGCAAAGCTTGATCGAACTGGTAAGCAATCTTGGTGGCTGGAACTGGGTGATCTTCGCGCTCTTGCTGTTGACCCTGGAGACGGTTGTTCCTGGTGTGCATTTCCTATGGTTTGGGCTTGCCGCTTTCATCATCGGAGTGGTGGCAATCACGTTTGGGGCACTTGGTCCAGAGTATGCCGACGTCTTCGTCTGGCAGTTTCAGGTCATTGCCTTCGCGCTGGTGGCTATGGTGACGGTGTTCTTCGTGCGCCGGTTTGCTTCGGCGGACGATGAAGAGGCCAGCGATGCCCCATCGCTCAACGTCCGGGCGGAGCAATACGTCGGCCGTTCGACAACGGTGGCGGTGCCGATCCAGGGAGGCCGTGGCAAGGTGAAAATCGGCGACAGCCTGTGGCAGGCCGAGGGCGACGATGCACCAAAGGGGACACGTGTGAAAGTCACCGGCGTAAACGGGACCGTACTGGTGGTCGAGCCGGAGTAAGTCGCTGCGCGAGCGGGACCTAAGCCCCGCGCTTCGCTGAGAGGCACAGCCGCTCATCCTCCCCATTCTTTTTGAGTTTGTGGAGCCTGGCTTTGGACTGGTCATGATGTGCGAGAGTAAGGCACAGGACAACAAGCGCTCGGCTCATCCCAGCGACCTAGTGTGGGCGCTGGCGACCCTCAGCCTGGTCTTACCGTTCGCGGCAATCGGCGTCGGGGTGGTGGCGCTGTGGCGGATCTTCCATCACATCGACGGCGGCTATGTTTTGTTGCCGGTAGCGGCCGGACTGTTCGTGCTGGACATCGTCATCGACCTATGGATCGCCAACCCGCACACCTCGGCCACCGAAGACCCGGAGCTCAACCGGCGCGGTACGCGATACATCGGACGCGTGGTGCCGCTTGTCGAAGCCATAGAAACCGGCCGCGGCCGAGTCCGTCTCGGCGATACGGTTTGGACCGTGGAGGGCCCGGAGCTGGCCCAGGGCACTCGAGTGCGGATCGTGGGGTGTGATGGAGCGGTGTTGCAGGTGGAAGAGGCGTAGAGGAGACAACCAACCCGGCCGATCAATCTCTAGTAGCT
>JAUWFF010000094.1 GCA_030607105.1 Filomicrobium sp. | reverse complement strand
AAGCATTTGCTGGCCTCGTCCTCAATCAAAGGGCTTGAACTCCCGGAACGGTACTCACAACTCGCGTTTGATCAGCAGCAGGAGGCCGCACAGTGGAACCGACGAGGGACGACATTGTCGCAACGTTGCGAACCGCGACAGGATTTCGCGAGCTCTCCGAAAATGACCGCAACGACCTGACCGGCAAAGTCGAGGTCGAAACCAAGCCCGAAGGCGCCACCGTTATCGAACTGGGCCGGAACTTGGACCACCTGTTGATTTTGCAATCAGGTTCGCTCGAAGTCCGCTCCGCCACCGGCAAGGTCTTCGCACGCTTGAACCCTGGAGATGTCCTTGGTGCTCGCGCGCTTTCAAGAGAAGGACGAACCAGTTACCGGGCCATTACCACTGAACCGACGGTTCTCTTGAAGCTGCCACGCGACGAGTACCTGTCGCTGCTGACGCGCCACCCAGACTTTGCATCGCATTTTGAGCGGCTAGGTTTCGAGCGGGGGCAGGCAAGCAGCTCGGACGGCCTGCCGCGCCGCGATGCAGCAATTGATCTTATGACGACCACCGCGCGCGATCTGATGACTTCTGGGCCGGTCACGGCAGTGCCGGAAATGCCACTTCTCGCAGCGGCGCGGCTGATGCAGCAGCGGAGAGTATCCTGTCTTCCAATCATCGAAAGCGAACGCGTTGTCGGGATCATCACCGATAGGGACTTGCGCAACCGCGTCGTTGCTGAAGCCGCGGACTTAAACCGGCCCGTTAGGGATTTCATGACCAACGATCCCGTTACGCTGGATTGCGACGCACTGGCTTTCGACGCCCTTGTGCTCATGATGAAGCATAGTATCGCCCATCTGCCGCTTCTCAGCGACGACCGTCTCGCCGGGATTCTCACCCATACGAATCTGGTTCGAGCGCACTCACGCTCCGCTGTCTATATGGTCGGGCAAATTCACCACTACGAACGCATTGAAGACATGGCGCGGGTTGTTGGCGAGATCCCTGAGCTGCTGGTGGCCTTGGTGGAGAGTGGTGGAACGGCTCATAAGATTGGTCGTATTATTACGTCGATCTGTGATGCTCTCACCCATCGTCTAATTGCATTGGCCGAACAGAAATTTGGCAAACCTCCGATCCCCTATGTGTGGGCCGCATGCGGCTCGCAGGGGCGTCAGGAGCAGACCGGTGTCTCCGATCAGGACAACTGCCTCATCCTCGACGATAGCTATGATGAAGCTGCCCACGGAGCATACTTCACGGATCTGGCGAAGTTCATAAGCGACGGGCTCGACGAGTGCGGTTACTTCTATTGCCCCGGTGATATGATGGCGACCAACCCCGAGTGGCGCCAGCCGGTTAAGCGCTGGCATAGCTACTTCCGGGAATGGATCGATCATCCAGGTCCTAAGGCGCAGATGCTGGCCAGCGTCATGTTCGACCTGCGTCCGATCCACGGGAAGACCTCACTTTTCACCGATCTGCAAAAGGCGACACTGGAGCGGGCCCGCAAGAACTCGATCTTTGTCGCGCACCTGCTCAGCAACGCCCTGACGCACACTCCGCCGGTGGGATTTTTTGGAACGTTTTGGCTCGAAGGCGGCGAACATCGGGGAACCATGAATTTGAAACAGAACGGCGTCGTGCCGGTCGTCGATATCGCCCGCGTTTATGCGCTGGAAGCTGAGATCACGGAGGTTAATACGCATCGCCGGCTCGAAGAGGGTCGCTCGGCCAGCGTCATGAGCGAAAGTGGCGCTGCCGACCTTCTCGCGGCGTTTGAGTTCATCGCAATGACCCGGCTGCGTCATCAGGCACGTCAGATCCGCGCCGGCAAGAAACCCGATAACTACATGGCGCCAGATGAGATTTCGCATCTGGAGCGGGATCAGCTAAAGAAGGCGTTCCAGGTTGTGAAGACCATTCAGTCGGCTCTCTCGAATGCGCATCAGATTGGCGCGCGCTGAACTGAAAAAACAACACAGGACGGATCTATCCTCAGATGTTCATGAACCTCCTCGTGACGCTGGCGCTGGGCGGCCTTGCAGCTGGCGCCGTCTATCTGATCGCCCGTCCTTTCGGTTGGAAGCCCGCGGGTGTTGTTTATCTTGCCGCGGCAGCCGCGGGCATGCTGGCATATGCAATCTATGATGAGTATAGCTGGTATTCGCGCACTTCTTCGACGTTGCCCGGCCGACTGGAGGTCGTGCGGACCTATGCCACCAGCATGCCCTACCAGCCATGGACGTACGCTTTTCCGCGCATCTATCGTTTCGATGCTCTGGACTTGGGCTCAACGCGGACCAATTCAAACGCCCCGGATCTGACGCTCGTGCAATTGCTGCGGGTGACCCGCAACACCTCCAGCGTGAAGGTCAACGCCATCGTCGATTGCAGGAACGAACGCTTCGCAGAAGTTGACCAGGAAACAGAATTCGCCGACAACGGTCTGCCGATCAACGCCAAGTGGCTGAACCTGACCGATCACCACGCACTGCGCAAAGTTGTCTGCAACAGCACCTAACCCTGAACCGCCCTAGGTGCGTGGAGGTCGAAGCCTCACTGAGCTACCAACTCTCAAGGCGGCGTGCCCGTAGCGCAGACGAGTAGTACTTGGGCCGTGGATCAAGGCGCACGTGCAACCAGGGCACGGCTGAGCCATGCGTGCTGACCCAGAGCACCCCTCGCCCTTCCGCCCACCAGGCTTGAATTTCCGAAGCTACCTCGCGCCACAGTGCGTGCCGAAGCTCAGCCGGAGCCTTGCGAAGAAACGATGAAAGATGCCCGAAGTCACCGGGAGGGGCGGGAGCAACAAGGCGTGAATCGCCCCTCAGATTGGCGAAAGCGGCAACGGGCATATGGAGCTGTCCGGAAAACGCTCCCGCGTCGGCCGGCAAGCGGGCCAGGATAGGCGCGGCCATCACCACCTGCTCATAAGCTTCCTCACCAGTCCGCGAGGGAGATGTCTCCCAGTAGACGGCGTCATGGCCGGCTTCGACAATACTCGCCGTCAGGGCATCTCTTGAGCTTGCCCGCGACGCCCAGCCATCAACCACCTCGCGCCAGATCACAGGCCCTCCCAAGTTTGCCGGATCCTCTCCAACATAGAAACGCTCGCTGCACAAATAATGGCCGCCAACGCGGGCGGCCATATTGAGGCATGCCGTTCCTTTGGGTAGACCATGAACTGATCAGTAGTAACCAAACCTCTTCCAGGTCACGGTCACTTTGGTGCCGACCCGGGTCCGCCTGTACAGGTCGATGACGTCCTCGTTGTACATCCGGATGCAGCCCTTCGAGACAGCCGAACCAATTGTCCAGGGGGCGTCCGTGCCATGGATGTGGTAGAGGCTCGATCCCAGATAGAGGGCCCGTACTCCGAGTGGATTAAGCGGGTGCCCGCCAGGGACGTGAGCTGGCAGCTTCGGATTTTCGCGGCGCATTTCAGGAGTTGGCGTCCAGCCCGGATTGACGCGCTTTTGCGAAACGTGCGTCACACCCGACCAGCGGCTCTGCGAACGCGGCACTGCGATCGGGTAGCTAATCGCCTGACCGCGCCGGTAGATATAGTAAAGCTTGCGATCGCCGAAGCTGACGATGATCTGCCGAGGGCGATACCTTGGCGAGAAGTCCACAACGGATCGCGAGCCACCTGACCAAAGGAACGAGAACAAATCCTGAGCAGAGGCCGAGGTTGGACCAAGGCTGGTCATCGAAATGAAAATTGCGGTAAGGAGTGTCGCGGCACGAAGATATTTGAAAAACGGCATATCGGGAGTTCCCTGCTATCCTGGCTACTTAGGGGCTCATAATACGAGACCTCGTCCCGCGAAGGCGAAGGTCGCCGCCATCGTGTTTATCATAGGCCCAGACTGTGGCGCCATTAGCGTCAATCGACAAGGGCGCGGCGGTCGCTGCGGCGCCTTTCAGCATCGTTCATCGAATTTCTGTTTTTTCGTTGTCGCAACTTCGCAACACTCTCTCTGAGTACACTTCGACATTTTGCGACAACAGCGATTCGCAAAAGGGAATTCGTGTGCGTTAAGTGTGTATAACGAGAGCGCACTGCGCGCCGGGCCCGCTCTCAGAAGGCAAAACACGCGTGCATGGCCCGCCAGGCTGGGGCGGACCGCTACCAGCCCGCCTCGTAAGCCCCAATCACCGCCATATTGACGATGTCGGAGTCGCGTGAGCCCAGCGAACAGATCTGCACCGGCTTTTCGAGGCCGACGAGGATCGGCCCGATGATGGTCGCACCGCCCAGCTCGCGCAGCATTTTGGTTGAGATCGAGGCCGCATGGAACGCCGGCATGACGAGCACGTTGGCGGTGTCCGACAGCCGGCAGAACGGATAAAGCTGCATCAGTTCGTGATTAAGCGCCACGTCGGCGGCCATATCGCCGTCGTATTCGAAATCAACGCCGCGCTCGTCCAGGATCTCCACCGCTCTGCGGACATTGTCCGAACGGTCGCCGCGTGGTTGCCCGAAGGTGGAGTAAGCAAGCAGCGCCACCCGCGGCTCAATACCGAAACTGCGTGCAGCTCGTGCTGCTTCGATGGCGATCGTCGCCATCTCTTCAGCGCTCGGGATGTCATGGATGCTTGTGTCAGCGATCAATACGGCCCGGTCCCGGCAGAGCGCCAGGCTGACGCCAATGACGTTGCGATCGGGCGACGCGTCTAGCACCCTGTGCACGTCTTTGAAGACCCCGGCCCAGTTGCGCGTGGCGCCTGAAACCATCGCATCAGCATAGCCAAGCGCCACCATGATTGCCGCGAATACGTTGCGCTCGTTTTGCACGATGCGATGGCAGTCACGCCGGAGATGGCCGCGCCGTTGCAGCCGTTCATAGATGTGGTCGGTGAACTCCTCGGTGTATTGCGACTGGCGTGTGTCGTGCAGTTCGAACTCGGGCCTGAGCGCGATGCCGAGTTGCTCGAAATTCGCTCGGACCCTTTCCGTCGTGCCGACCAGCACTGGTTGTCCGAAGCCCTGCGATAGAAAAGTATTGGCCGCACGGATCACCGCCGGCTCTTCTCCCTCTGCGAAGATCACCCGCTTTGGATCGTTGCGCACCTTTTCAAAGATGGACTGCAGCCAGTCGGACATCGGATCCAGCCGACCCCGCAGCCGCGCGACGTAATTCTCGGTGTCGGCTATCGGCGCCTGCGCGACGCCGGTGTCCATCGCTGCCTTCGCGACCGCTGGCGGGATCGCGGTAATGAGGCGCGGATCGAAAGGGGCCGGGATGATGTACTCCGGCCCAAACGTCGGCCGCCGGCCCTGGTAGGCGCGCGCTACCTGATCGGGCACGTCTTCGCGGGCGAGTTCAGCAAGCGCTTCCGCCGCTGCCACCTTCATCGCATCGTTGATGGTCGAAGCCTGAACATCGAGCGCCCCCCGGAAGATAAATGGAAAGCAGAGGACGTTGTTGACCTGGTTTGGGTAATCCGAACGGCCGGTGGCCATCACGGCATCGGTGCGAACCGCATGGACATCTTCAGGCGTGATCTCCGGTTCCGGATTGGCCATCGCGAAGATAATCGGGCTGTCCCCCATGCTGGCGACCATCTCGCCGCTCACGATACCTCCAGCGGAAAGGCCGAGAAAGATATCGGCGCCCTTGATGGCCTCCGCGAGCGTCCGCATCTCCGTTTCACGCGCGAACGGTTCTTTGTAACGGTCCATCAGCTCTTTGCGGCCCTTGTAGACGACACCCTCGATGTCAGCGACCGTCAAGTGATCCTTCTTCAGTCCGATAGTGGTGAGCAGGTTGAGACAGGCGAGAGCCGCGGCCCCGGCGCCGCTGCAAACCATCTTAACCTCGCTGAGATCCTTGCCGACAACCTTGAGAGCGTTGAGGATGCCCGCCGCAACCACGATCGCCGTCCCGTGCTGATCATCATGGAACACCGGGATGGCAAGGCGTTCGCGCAAGCGGCGCTCAATTTCGAAGCATTCCGGCGCCTTGATGTCTTCAAGATTGATACCGCCAAACGTCGGCTCCAGCCGGGCGACCGCCTCTACAAACGGTTCAACC
>JAUWFF010000296.1 GCA_030607105.1 Filomicrobium sp. | reverse complement strand
TTGATATTGATCGAGCGGATGCCCCGACAGGTAAAAGCCGATCGAGGAAAACTCGTTTTCAAGCTGCTCCAGCGGAGTCCAAGCCTTGGCCTTCCGCAAAGCCAAACTGGGCGACGAACCCGAGTCGGCGAAGAGGTCCGACGTGCCGGCCGATTGATCCGCACTGACGCGCTGCGCGGTGGCGATAATCTGTTCGGCATTGGCCTTCACGGCCGCCCGGTTGTCGTCGAGCTGATCAAAGGCTCCCGCCTGCGCCAGGTTTTCGATCCCTCTCTTGTTCATTGCCTTGGCGTCAAGACGCGCAGCGAAGTCTCCAATAGACTCATATGGGCCGCCCTCCTTCCGCGCATCAACGATCGTTTGCACCGCGCTTGCACCCACATTCTTGAGAGCCGCCAATGAATACCGGACGGCGCCGTGCGCAGGCTTGTCCGCGCCGGCCGTTGCGGCTGAGCGCTCCACAACGAAGTCGACCTCCGACGCATTGACACTCGGCGGCAGGACCGGGATGCCGCTCTTCTTCGCCTCCGCCGCGAAACCGGCAAGCTTGTCGGTGTTGCCAAGATCAAGCGTCATTGAAGCTGCTAGGAACTCCTCCCGGAAGTTCGCCTTCATATACGCGGTATGATAGCTGACCAGCGCATAAGCTGCGGCGTGCGATTTGTTAAAGCCGTAACCGGCAAACTTGTTCACCAGCTCGAAGATGTGAGCGGCGTCCTTTTTCTTCACGCCGCGCTCCACGGCACCTTCCACAAAGCGCGCCTCGTGCCGCGCCATCTCCGCCTTGTCCTTTTTACCCATGGCACGCCGAAGCATGTCAGCCTGACCCAGCGTATAGCCCCCCATCACCTGAGCGATCTGAATGACCTGCTCCTGATAGATGATGACGCCGTACGTCTCCGAAAGAATGCCCTCCAGCATCTCATGCAGGCAGTCGACCGGCTCCTCTCCATGCTTGCGGTTGATATAGGTGGGGATGTTGTCCATCGGGCCAGGACGATAGAGCGCGACCATGGCAATGATGTCTTCAAACCGGTCCGGCTTGAGCCGCTTGAGACTTTCGCGCATGCCCGTGCTCTCCAGCTGGAACACACCGACTGTGTCGGCCTTCGCCAGCAGCGCGAAGGAAGCCTCATCTTCAAGCCCGAGATTTTCCAGATCGACATCGACGCCGCGCACGCGCTTCACGAGATCGACCGCCTTCTTCAACACCGTCAGCGTCTTTAGACCCAGGAAGTCGAACTTGACGAGCCCTGCCGCCTCGACCAGCTTCCAGTTGAACTGGGTGACCGGCATATCCGATTTGGGATCCCGATAAAGCGGCACCAGCTCCATCAACGGTCGATCGCCGATCACCATACCGGCGGCGTGGGTCGAGGCATGACGGTAAAGCCCCTCGAGCTTCTGCGAAGTTGCCAACAGCTGCGCCACGATCGGTTCGGATTTCTGGGCTTCCTGAAGCTTCGGCTCACCCTCAATGGCTTCGACCAGCGTCACCGGGTTGGCGGGGTTGTTCGGCACCATCTTGCAGAGCTTGTCGACCTGCCCATAGGGCATTTGCAAAACTCGGCCAACATCGCGCAACACCGCCCGGGCCTGTAGCTTCCCGTGCGTGATGATCTGGGCAACGCGGTCATGCCCGTATTTGTCCTGCACATAGCGGATCGTTTCCTCACGCCGGTCCTGGCAGAAGTCGATGTCGAAGTCCGGCATCGAAACGCGCTCCGGATTGAGAAAGCGTTCAAACAGCAAGCCAAACCGCAACGGGTCCAAATCAGTGATCGTTAGCGCATAGGCGACCAGCGAACCTGCACCGGAACCGCGACCTGGTCCGACCGGGATGCCCTCACCTTTCGACCACTTGATAAAGTCGGCAACGATCAGGAAGTAGCCGGGAAACTTCATCCGTGTGATGATGTCAACTTCGTAGGCCAGACGCTTTTCGTAGTCTTCCGTTGTGAAACCCTGCGAAGGCCCATGCGCGGCAAGCCGCCGTGCCAGCCCCTCCTCGGCCTGACGCTTAAGTTCGTCGGCTTCTTCTTGCAGCAACTCCTCATCGGACTTGCCGTCCAGACTTTTCACGAAGCGCGGCAGGATCGGACTGCGCCCAAGCGGTCTATAATGGCATCGCTTGGCGATCTCGATTGTGTTGTCGAGCGCTTCGGGAAGATCGGCGAAAGTCTCCACCATCTCCTCAGTGGATTTGAAGTAATGCTGCGTTGTCAGCCGGCGCCGATCTTCTTCGACCACGTAACGCCCCTCGGCGATACAGATCAACGCATCATGCGCTTCGTAATCTCCAGGCTCCGCGAAAAAGGCTTCATTCGTCGCCACCAGCGGCAACTCCAACCGGTAAGCAAGTTCGAGAAGCTGCGGTTCGACGATGCGTTCATTGTCGGCCCCGTGCCGCTGTAATTCAACGTAAAGGCGATCGCCAAAAGCCTTGTGAAGCTGCCGCAGCCTCTGTTCTGCGACCCCGCTTCGCCCATCCATGAGTGCTCGGTCAATCGGCCCGTCAGGCCCTCCGCTAAGCGCAATCAAACCATCGCTGTGCCCGCTGAGTTGGCCCATGGTGATGTGCGGCGGCGCGCCATCCACGACGCTCAAATGCGCTGCGCTCACCACCTTCATCAAGTTGGCGTAACCCGATTCATCAATAGCAAGCAGCGCCACATAACCATCGCAGGCCAGCCGCTGATGCTGGCTTTCACCAACCTTCGGCTGACGCCCCGCCTGCAGTGTGTCTTCCGCTCCGTCACCCTCGAAATCGAGCGCCAGTGTCACGCCGACGATGGGCTGAATCCCCGCGCCCGCGAGCTTTTCAGAAAACTCCAGCGCCCCGAACAGGTTATTGGTATCGGTCAGGCCCAGCGCCGGAAACCCGTGCTGTTCGGCAAGTTTCACAAGCCGGGGGATCGGCAGCGCACCCTCAAGCAAAGAATAGGCTGAATGCACGCGCAAATGTATGAACCGAAGCGCCGAGGCGTCGGTCTGTTCCGGCGCCGGTTTCGCCTCAGCGATTTGTTTGGATCGAATCGGAGCGTTCATGCGCTAATGATACCGATTGAGCCGCCCCGCCACACATCACGAATATCCTCGTCCACGACTAACAGTGTCGCGGAAGACCGCGCGACCAAACTCCAACGGGGCAACAAAAAAAGCTCAGCGGTACCCCGGATGAACCTCCACAAGATGCCCTTCGGCAAGCCGCAACGTACGGTCCATACGGGCCGCAAGCTCGTGGTTGTGCGTGGCGATCAGAGCGGCCACGCCCGTTCGGTGAATGAGTTCCACCAGCGCCGCAAACACCCGCTCTGAAGTACGCGGGTCAAGATTGCCCGTCGGCTCATCGGCCAAGAGCAACCGCGGTTCATTGGCAAGCGCCCTGCAAATCGCCGTGCGCTGCTGCTCACCGCCCGACAACTCAGC